>NZ_JAKNRV010000517.1:0-2786 GCF_023072625.1 Pseudomonas emilianonis | reverse complement strand
AGCGCCGGGCGCCAGCACTACCTCACCGCCATCAGCAAGGTCGATGACCAGTTGGTGGAAATCATCGACGTGCGCAACCTGATGCTCAGCCCCAGCGCTGGTATCGACCCGCAGATGCTGTTCGACACGCGCCCGCTGGCCGACCAGATCCTCGCCACCCTGCAAACCCACGCGCGCTTCCATGAGCTGTCGGCCAAGTTCGCCGTGCAACTGGATGGCTTTGAGGCCCTGGCGATGCTCGAACATCACCATGACCTGTGGCTGTCGGCCTTTGAACAACACGGCGAGACGCTGCTCGCGTTCGGCCTGGCCGGTTGCCCGGGGTTGGATGCGCCGCTGGCGGCGGTGCGACTGGAGCAGGGGCACGCCTTGGTGGTGGCGGTGCTGGAACGGTTTCTGGACCTGGCCACGCCGGCGCAAACGCGGATGCGTCATCTGCCTGTGGATAACTTTTTCGACGGTCTGCACCTGCCGCTGTTGCCGGTCGATGGCTTCAAACGCCCGGCCAGCGGGGCGTTGCTGCACCTGGGAAGTTATCCACAGCGTCAGCAGGATCGGGTCTACGTCGCCGCCGTGACACCGCTGGGTCGACTCGACTCAAGCATGCTCAAGGGCGCAGCCCAACTCGCCAATGAGTATGGCGACGGCACGCTGCGCTTTACCCCCTGGCAAGGCCTGCTGCTGCCCAACGCCAAACACCACGACCTGGAAAAGATGGTCGCCGAGGGCACCTTTCGCGAAGACCTGTTCTATCGCCTCAACGTCCTCAATGTCGAAGTGCCGCCCCTGCGCGAGCGAGGCCAGGACATCCTGCTGCTGGCACGCTACTTCATGCAGCAGGCCTGCGCGCAGATCCAGCGCCCGGTCTGCCGCCTGGCGCCCGGTACTTACCCGGCATTGCTGGGC
Source organism: Pseudomonas emilianonis (assembly GCF_023072625.1). NCBI lineage: Bacteria > Pseudomonadati > Pseudomonadota > Gammaproteobacteria > Pseudomonadales > Pseudomonadaceae > Pseudomonas > Pseudomonas emilianonis. Next base: position 1,880 of record NZ_JAKNRV010000517.1, on the reverse strand, counting down.
AACCGCTGGCCGGGCAATGTGCGGCAGTTGCAGAACGTGATCTTCCGCGCCGCCGCCATCTGCGAAAGCAGCCTGGTGGACATCGGCGACCTGGACATCGCCGGCACCTCGGTCGCACGCCAGAGCGACAGCGAAATCGACAGCCTGGAACAGGCCGTGGAAGACTTCGAACGCAGCCTCCTGGAAAAGCTCTACACCAGCTACCCGTCGACCCGCCAGTTGGCGAGCCGCCTGCACACCTCCCACACCGCTATCGCCCATCGCCTGCGCAAATACGGCATCCCCAACAAGCCCTGACTGAACACGGATCAAATGGGGGAGGGGCAGCGTGTCATCAAATACGACCTTGATCTGTACTGAAAGCGCTACAGCGTAACGATATCGCTACAACCCTGCTTTTTGCGCGCCATGCAAGGCTTTGATCCACATAGGCTTTTTTTCTTGCGGCGAAGTGTAGCGAAATCGCTACAGCCTCAGGCGCGATCGCGCAGGCCATTTTTATCAAGTTATTGATTTATAAGTGATTAATGACATTGGCCGCGATATTGCTAAGTAACTCCCCATTATTCCAATCCCGTCCACCAGACGAATCTGGCCCCGAGGAGTTTCCATGAGCGAGTTGCGTTTCACTGAAGATCACGAATGGCTGCGCGCCGAAGCTGACGGCAGCGTCACCGTGGGTATCACCGCGTTCGCGCAAAACGCGCTGGGTGATGTGGTTTTCGTGCAACTGCCGGAGTTGCAGGCCTACGACAAGGGCGCCGAAGCGTCCACCGTGGAATCAGTCAAAGCCGCCAGTGGCGTGTACATGCCGTTGGACGGTGACGTCCTCGAAGTGAACGCCGAGCTGGAGGGCCGCCCGGAACTGGTCAACGAAGACCCGATGGGCGAAGGCTGGTTCTTCCGCTTTAAACCCGCCGATGCCGATGCAGTGGCTACGCTGTTGGATCAGGATGCGTATGACCGCCTGATCAAAGCCAACGCACAAGCCTGAGGAGCGCGCCATGACGATCAACTTGAGCACCGCCAACGAATTCATCGCCCGCCACATCGGCCCGCGCCATGAAGATGAGCTACAGATGCTCGCCAGCCTGGGCTTTGATTCCCTGGAAGGCCTGAGCGCCAGTGTGATCCCGGAAAGCATCAAGGGCACCAGCGTGCTCGGCCTGGAAGATGGCTTGAGCGAAGCCGAGGCCCTGGCCAAGATCAAGGCCATCGCCAGTCAGAATCAACTGTTCAAGACCTACATCGGCCAGGGCTACTACAACTGCCATACGCCGTCGCCGATCCTGCGCAACCTCTTGGAAAACCCGGCCTGGTACACCGCCTACACGCCCTACCAACCGGAGATTTCCCAGGGCCGCCTGGAAGCGCTGTTGAACTTCCAGACCCTGATCAGCGACCTCACCGGCCTGCCGATTGCCAACGCGTCGCTGCTTGACGAAGCCACCGCCGCCGCCGAAGCCATGACCTTCTGCAAACGCCTGAGCAAGAACAAGGGCAGCAATGCCTTCTTCGCCTCGATCCACAGCCACCCGCAAACCCTCGACGTGCTGCGCACCCGTGCCGAGCCCTTGGGCATCGACGTGGTGGTGGGCGATGAGCGCGAACTGAGCGATGTCAGCCCATTCTTCGGCGCCCTGCTGCAATACCCGGCCAGCAACGGCGACGTGTTTGATTATCGCGAGCTGACCGAACGCTTCCACGCCGCCAATGCCCTGGTGGCCGTGGCCGCCGACCTGCTGGCCCTGACCCTGCTGATAACATTGGGGGAACTTGAGTAAATAACAATGAGTCAGGTTAATTATGCCCGCCGACATTGGCCCCTAGAGGTTATCGGTCTAACGCCCGTCTGGAAATTTGTAACGGTTTCTGGTGGA
>NZ_JAKNRV010000516.1:0-2811 GCF_023072625.1 Pseudomonas emilianonis | reverse complement strand
CAAAAAGCCGGCGATGATCGCCACGCCAAAGCCGAACAGCAGCTCATGCCGGTGCCAGGCCAACCAGCCGCCGGCCGGTTGCCAAGTACCGGTGGCGCCGCCCAGGGCGAACAACCACAGCGGAATTGCCAGCACCGCCAGCAGGCAGGCGCCGAGGAAAAACGGGCGGAACGCCAGGCGAAACAATGGGGGAATCGCCATGGCCTTGCGTCGATCGAGCACTTGCATAGCACGGCTCCTAAACGGATGAATGCGACAATCTTGCGCCGTCGCCTGCGCATTGCCCTTGTCGTAGATCAAGCACGCCCGCCACGAACAGGGGAACTTTGCGGGGAAATAACCGCCTGAATCCGGTACGCTCAGCGTTTTTACTCAAGGAGTTAATTCCCATGGCCAAAGCCACCGCCCGTCACATCCTCGTTGCCACCGAAGACAAGTGCAATGAACTCAAGGCCCAAATCGAAGGCGGCGCCGATTTCGCAGACGTTGCCAAAGCCAATTCCACCTGCCCCTCCAGCCGTCAAGGCGGCGACCTGGGTTCGTTCGGTCCAGGCCAGATGGTTAAAGAATTCGACGCCGTGGTGTTCAGCGCCCCGGTCAACACGGTGCAAGGCCCGGTGAAAACCCAGTTCGGTTATCACCTGCTGGAAGTCACCAGCCGTCAGGACTGATTCAGTCCGCGCTGATGCTTGAAACAACGGCCCGCCTTTTGGTGGGCCGTTGTGCATGGGATGACTGGCGATGCTCAGGCCGTTAGCGTACAAATCCCTATTCTTCTTCACCCGGCGCTCAAGGCTGATAATGCGACTGGTTTTTTCGACTCTATTTAGCTCCACCCTGGCCCTGCTGCTGGCCAGTACCGCTGTGATCGCAGCCCCGCAAACCTACCTGACAGTGTATGGCGAACCGGCCAAGTATGCCGCCGGCTTCAGCCATTTCGACTATGCCAACCCCAACGCGCCCAAGGGCGGCAGCCTGCGGCGTTCGGCCATCGAGATCGGGCGCTTCGACCATGTGCTGCCCTATATCGACAAAGGCATCGGCGTGTCCCAGATCGACGGCTGGCTGTATTCGCCGCTGGCCCTGCGTTCCCTGGACGAACCGTACACCGTTTACGGCCTGGTCGCCGAGAAGATGGAACGTGCGGACGACGGCCTGTCGCTGCGCTTCTACCTCAACCCCAAGGCACGGTTCGCCGATGGCACACCGATCACCGCCGAAGACGTGCGCTACAGCTTCGATTTGCTGATGACCCAGGGCAGCCTGCGCTTTCGCACGCTGTTCGCCGACGTCAAACACGTCGAAGTCGAAGGCGAGCGCCAGGTGCGCTTCGATTTTTCCAGCGATGAAAACCGCACCCTGCCGCTGGATATCGCCACCCTGCCGGTGTTCCCCGAGCACTGGTGGAAAACCCGCGACTTCGCCAACGGCGGCGGCTATGAAGCACCGCTGGGCAGCGGCCCGTATAAGGTCAGCAAGATCGACGCGGGCAGCACCATCACCTTTACCCGCAACCCTGACTGGTGGGGCAAGGACTTGCCGGTCAGCCGTGGCCTGTACAACTTCGATCACCTGAGCCTGGAATATTTCGGCGACACCGAAGTGGCGCGCCAGGTGCTGCGTGGCGGCGCGTATGATTTCAACCGCGAGTTCTCCGCCACCGGCTACTCCATCGGCTACAACGGCCCGGCGCTGGATGACGGCCGCCTGCAACGGGCGCACCTGGCCAAAGAGATGCCGCAACCGGCCCAGGGCTATGTGTTCAACGTGCAGAACCCGATGTTCAAGGACCGTCGCGTGCGCCAGGCCCTGGCGATGCTGTGGGATTTCGAATGGGCCAACCGGCAGATGATGCGCAACCTGTACATCCGCCAGCAGAGCTACTTCTCCAATAGCCCGCTGGCTGCGAGCCAATTGCCCACTCCAGAAGAGCTAGCGATCCTCGAACCGCTGCGCGGCCAGGTGCCCGACGAGGTGTTCACACAGGTCTTCAAAGCGCCGGTCACCGACGGCAGCGGCATGATCCGCGACAAGCAACTGCAAGCCCTGGCCCTGCTGGAAGAAGCCGGCTGGAAACCCAAGGGCGACAAGCTGGTCAACGCCGAGGGCGAGCCGTTGGAATTCACCTTCCTCTATGCCCAACCCGGCCTTGAGCGTCTGTTGCTGCCGTACAAGCGCAACCTGGCACAGATCGGCATCACCCTGAACATCCGCCGCATCGACTCCTCGCAATACGTCAACCGGCTGATGACACGGGACTACGACATGATCGTCACCGGTTTCCCGGTCACCATGTCGCCGGGGATGGAGCTGTACAACTACTTCGGTTCTACCGCCGCGTTCGACCCGGGCGCCAACAACTACATGGTGCTCAAGGACCCGGCCATCGACAGCCTGATCAAAGGCCTGGTCAAGGCCAACACCCAGGCGCAGATGCTCACCTATGCCCATGCGCTGGACCGGGTGCTGCAATGGAACTACCTGTGGATCCCCAACTACTACCCGCCCGGCACCTCTGCCGCGTGGTGGAACCGCTTCGGGCGCCCGGCCATCGAGGCGAAGAATGACGAAGCCCTGGAAACCTGGTGGGAAATCAGCCCCACGCCACTGACGAATGAACAAATGAACGCGCAGCTTAAAAAACGCGGAGGGGCCCACTGATGTTTGCCTATATCGTGCGCCGCCTGCTGTTGATCATCCCGACGCTGGTGATCATCCTGCTGGTCAACTTCGTCATCGTACAGGCCGCGCCCGGCGGGCCGGTGGAACAGGCGATCGCCCACCTGCAAGGCATCGGCGGCGGTGCCATCG
>NZ_JAKNRV010000515.1:0-2817 GCF_023072625.1 Pseudomonas emilianonis | reverse complement strand
GGTTATAGCCGCGCTCGCGCAGGCGTTTGCGCGCCATGGGCACGGGCAACAGGCAGTCGGGGCGCGGCAGTTCGGTGTTGTCGAAGCGGTGTTGCAGGTGGCGTCCCAGCAAACGGCCCAGCAGATGCCCGAGGGGCCAGCGTGCCTGATGCTTGAACCGGCTGATCAGCGTGTCGATGGGGAAGCTGTAGGTCCAGGCGGCGATGACCTGTTTAAAGGCCGGTGGGTGTTTCTGGCACTGGCCGCAGATCAGGCCGTCCATCGGCAAGGGCAGGGCGCAGACCTCGCACTGCTCCATCAGCCAGGGCAGCTCGGTTTCGCAGACGTTGCACACACAATCGGCTGACTCAGTCGCTTCGTCGCAGATTAAACAGTGCTGTGTGTTTTTTGACCATATGTAAACTTGGTGTTTGTGTCCAGGTTGACAGTGCATGAATCTTCCTTAAATATGCCGAGCATCCGTGTCGTGTCTGTGGGTATTGCCCTTCCCGCAGCGCTTGCCAAAGCATAATCAAGGAATCGCCCATGAGCGCCCGCACCACTGCCACCCTGCGTCACGATTGGTCCTTAGCTGAAGTCAAAGCACTGTTCGTGCAACCGTTCAATGACCTGTTGTTCCAGGCGCAGACCGTGCACCGCGCGCATTTCGATGCCAACCGTGTGCAGGTGTCGACCCTGCTGTCGATCAAAACCGGCGCCTGCCCGGAAGATTGCAAATATTGTCCGCAGTCGGGCCACTACAACACCGGCCTGGAAAAAGAAAAGCTGATGGAAGTGCAGAAGGTCCTCGAAGAGGCTGCCCGCGCCAAGGCCATCGGTTCGACCCGCTTCTGCATGGGCGCGGCGTGGAAACATCCGTCGGCCAAAGACATGCCTTATGTGCTGCAGATGGTCAAAGGCGTGAAGGCCATGGGCCTGGAAACCTGCATGACCCTCGGCCGTCTCGACCAGGACCAGACCGAAGCCCTGGCCCAGGCCGGCCTCGACTACTACAACCACAACCTCGATACGTCGCCGGAGTTCTACGGTTCGATCATCACTACCCGCACCTATGCCGAGCGCCTGCAAACCCTGGCCTACGTGCGTGATTCGGGGATGAAGATCTGCTCCGGCGGCATTCTCGGCATGGGCGAGTCCCTCGACGACCGCGCCAACCTGCTGATCCAACTGGCCAACCTACCGGAGCATCCGGAGTCGGTGCCGATCAACATGCTGGTGAAGGTGGCCGGGACGCCGCTGGAAAACGCCGAGGACATCGACCCGTTCGACTTTATCCGCATGCTGGCCGTGGCGCGCATCCTGATGCCGCAATCGCATGTGCGCCTGTCGGCCGGCCGTGAGGCGATGAACGAACAGATGCAGGCCCTGGCGTTCTTCGCCGGCGCCAACTCGATCTTCTACGGCGACAAACTGCTGACCACCGCCAACCCGCAGGCCGACAAGGACATGCAACTGTTCTCGCGCCTGGGCATCCTGCCGGAAGCGCGTGAAGAGCACGCCGATGAAGTCCACCAGGCGGCGATCGAGCAAGCGTTGGTTGAGCAGAAAAGCAGCGAGCAGTTCTACAACGCCGCAGTTTGATCCAAATGCGATCCAAATGTGGGAGGGGGCTTGTTGTGGCGAGCAAGCTTGCTTGCGCTGGGGTGCGAAGCGCCCCCCAAAGCCGGCGACTGCCGCGCCGCCGAGCGGGAGCAAGCTCCCTCGCCACAACAAGTTCGCTCTCACATTTTTGACCGAGTTCACCCTGCCAATCCGAGGCCTGCATGTCTTTCGATCTCGCCGCGCGTCTCGCTGCCCGTCGTGCCGAACACCTTTACCGCCACCGCCCACTGCTGCACAGCCCGCAAGGCCCGGAAGTGGTGGTGGACGGTCAACCGTTACTGGCGTTCTGCAATAACGACTACCTGGGCCTGGCCAATCACCCGCAGGTGATCGAGGCCTGGCGTGCCGGTGCGTCCCGTTGGGGTGTGGGCGGTGGCGCTTCGCACTTGGTGGTCGGGCATGCCACGCCGCACCATGAACTGGAAGAAGCCCTGGCGGACCTCACCGGGCGCCCGCGCGCGTTGCTGTTTACCACCGGTTACATGGCCAACCTCGGCGCGGTCACGGCGCTGGTGGGGCAGGGCGATACGGTGCTGGAAGACCGCCTCAACCATGCCTCATTGCTGGATGCCGGCCTGCTGTCCGGGGCGCGCTTCAATCGCTACCTGCACAACGACGCCGCCAGCCTGGCCAAGCGCCTGGAGAAAGCCACCGGCAATACCCTGGTGGTCACCGATGGCGTGTTCAGCATGGACGGCAACCTGGCCGACTTGCCGGCGCTGGCCCGTGAAACGCGGGCCAAAGGCGCCTGGTTGATGGTGGACGACGCCCATGGCTTCGGCCCGCTGGGCGCGAACGGCGGCGGCATCGTCGAGCATTTCGGCTTGAGCCAGGAAGACGTGCCGGTGCTGGTCGGCACCCTAGGCAAAGCGTTCGGCACTGCCGGCGCCTTTGTCGCGGGCAGTGAAGAGTTGATCGAAAGCCTGATCCAATTCGCCCGGCCCTACATCTATACCACCAGCCAACCCCCGGCCCTGGCCTGCGCCACCCTGAAAAGCCTGGAGCTGCTGCGTACCGAGCATTGGCGACGCGAGCACCTCAACAGCCTGATCCGCCAGTTCCGCCAGGGCGCCGAGCAGATCGGCCTGACGCTGATGGACAGCTTTACGCCGATTCAGCCGATCCTGATCGGCGAGAGTGCCAAGGCCATGGCGTTGTCGCGGATGTTGCGCGAGCGCGGCCTGATGGTCACGGCGATCCGCCCGCCCACCGTGC
>NZ_JAKNRV010000514.1:0-2828 GCF_023072625.1 Pseudomonas emilianonis | reverse complement strand
TAGCGGGCCGCTGAGGGCGGCAACCCCGTGCTCGACCAGCTCGGCATACCCCGGCAGCCCCATCGCGTGGGCCATGGCGAAGCTATGGGTCATGCGCGCGGTGTTCATGGTTTCGGCAACGGCATTGGCCGGCAACTGGCCGTTATCGTCCAGGTTGCCGAAACCGTCGGCCAGGCGCGAGGCCTTGGCGAATGACAGCAAGCGCTGGCCTTCGCTGGCGAGCCAGGCATGGTGGGCAGGTGCGTTCAGCCAACTGCCGGCAGGCAGTGGTTGGGTGGTCATGGCAGGCCCTTATTATTTTTGGGGGGATGACCGGAGTCTAAACAAGGGCGGCGTGAGGGCATGTAACGAAGGACAAGAGAAATGTCACCGGATGGTGACATTCTCCAAGACCTTTACTGACCGATCGGCGCGGCTGCGGCCGGCGAATTGAGGCGCTGGTTCAGGTTCTGCACCTGACTCTGCAAGGTGGTGATATTGCGGGTGGTCTGAATGCGGAACACGTCGAACTCTTTATTGGTCGGCGCGTCGCTATTGGCCGGCTGGTTGTCCTGCGCGCTCTTTAGCACCACCATGTCTTGTTCAAGACGGGCGATGGCGGCGCTCGGGCTGCCCTGTTTCTTCAGGGCCGCCACGTCAGCGACCAGATCCCTGATCTCGCTATCGCGCTTGGCGGCCTCCCCTTGCGCCGCCTTGAGGCCGGCCACAGCGTCGGTCAACGCTTGCACCTGGCCTTGCAACTTGGCGTTGGCGTTGGACAGGTCGGTGGTGCCAGCGGTCATTTTGGCCAGGCGCTTGTCCAGCTCGGTGGCCTGGCCGGCCACGCCGACTTGCTGCTTGCCCTGCTCCAGCAACTGGGTTTCCAGCTGCCTGATCTGCAGTTTCAGCGCTTCGCTGCCGTTGTTCACGCTGGCTTCACTGGCGACGAACTTGCCGGAAATATCCTGCAGGCGCCCTGCCGCTTCTTCGCTGATGCGCGCAAAACTTTCCTGGGTCGCAACCAGTTGCTGGCCCATCAGCGAAATCTGCTGGAAGCTCCACCAGGCCAGGCCGGCAAAGGCGATCAGCAGCGCGCCGACCAAGGCCCACAGCGGGCCGGTACTGGCGCTTTTGACCTTGACCACGGGAGTGTTGCGCGAGCGCACGGAGGTGGCGGCGGTCGGCACGAAATCATCATCGTCCAAGGTGTCGGCCCGCAGGCTGGGAACATTGTCGAAATCGTCGTTGGCATCGTTGCGCATGAATCAACCCTGAATCGTGAAATGACTACCTGGAAAGCCGGGCGACGGGAGTATAAACCGCTGTCCCGCCGCACTGATCGACCCGGAACGCTGAATTCGGTTCCCGATGTGTTGCCGCTTGTGAGCTTACTTCAGCCCCGGTTCCTGAGCCTTCCACCAGTGGCAGAACTCGTCGAGCGCGGTCCACAGGCTGACCTTGGGCTCATAGTCGAGATAATGCCTCGCGCGACTGATGTCGAGGGTGAAATCTTTGTTCATCACCTGCATGCCCAGACGCGACAACGCCGGTTCCGGGCGCCCGGGCCACATCGCGCAGAATGCCTCGTTCAACGCCGCGACGCTGTAGGAAAAACCGTAGGACCGATACCGCGTGACCTGAGGCAAATCCATCTGGCGCATCACGTAGTTCACCACATCCCACACCGGCACCGGGGTGCCGTTACTGATGTTGTAGGCTTTGCCCAACGCCGAGCCGGTGGCGAGCAAACTGCTGAGCAGCGCTTCATTAAGGTTGTGTACGCTGGTGAAATCGACCTTGTTCAGGCCGTCGCCGACGATGGCCAGGCGGTTCTTGCGCTGCATTTTCAGCAGGCGCGGGAAGATGCTCATGTCACCAGCGCCGGTGACAAAACGCGGGCGCAGGGCCAGGACTTCGAGGCCGAACTCCTGGGCACCGAAGACCTTTTGCTCGGCCAGGTACTTGGTGGCGGCATAGGGATGCTTGAAGCGCTTGGGCACTTGGTCCTCGGTCAGCCCCAGGTGGTCGCGCCCGTCGAAGTAGATCGATGGCGACGACAAGTGAACCAGGCGCCCAACCCGTTGCTTGAGGCAGGCTTCGACGACGTTTTCGGTCACCAGCACATTGCCTTGATGGAAGTCCTGATAGCGCCCCCACAGCCCGACGGCGCCGGCGCAATGCACCACGGCTTCGACGTCGCGGCACAGTTCGCGCACCAGGTCGGCATCATTCAAATCACCCTGGATAAACTCGGCACCGCGCCGTACCAGGTGTTCCACACCTTCGGCGCGCCGCCCGTTGACCCGCACGTCCAGGCCCTGCTCCAGGGCGAAACGCGCAAAGCGCCCGCCGATGAAGCCGCTTGCGCCGGTGACCAGAATCTTCATGTATTACTCCGTGTTCTTTCGTTTTTCATCGCTGTTGCCTTGACGCCCGCCATCAGTCCAACGGCACCAACCATTGACCACAGGCCTGAGCCAGATGGTCAGTCAACAAACCCAACAGTTGCCCGCCACTGCGCCAATGATGCCAGTACAGCGGCACATCGATGGGCTTATCTGGCAATAACTCGACCAATATGCCCCTTTGCAGTTGGTCGCTGACCTGCAGTTCAGGCACCAGGCCCCAACCGAGCCCGGCTTCCGCCAAGCGGATAAACCCTTCGGACGAGGGGCACAAATGGTGCTCGAAACCGCCGTCCACCCCGAGCGCGGCCAGGTAGCGGTGTTGCAGGAAATCGTCCGGGCCAAATACCAAGGCCGGCGTGCGCGCCAGTTGATCGGCGCGCACACCGCTGGGGAAGTGCCGCGCGATAAACGCCGGGCTCGCCAGCGCCCGATAGCGCATCG
>NZ_JAKNRV010000513.1:0-2829 GCF_023072625.1 Pseudomonas emilianonis | reverse complement strand
GAGTACCTGCGCGGGCGCATCGAGCAGGGCAAGGCGGTCATCTACCGCAACCAGAGCTCGGGCGTGCTGCGCAGCGCGGCGTGGGCGCAAGGGTTGGTGGAGGTGTTGGAAGGGACGACGCTGGCGATTGGCGACCGGGTGAATTTCATTCCCCTGAGCGAAGTCCTGAACTAAACACCGATTCAAGTGTGGGAGGGGGCTTGCCCCCGATGGCGGTGGATCAGTCAAAGATGTATGAACTGACACAGCCTCATCGGGGCAAGCCCCCTCCCACATTTGGATTGTTGTCTGTCTGGGGCTACTCAGTAGTCGTCGCCACGCTCGGTCACATCGCGCTCCACCGGCCCCGCGTCCGGGTCATACCCCACCGGAAACTTGCCCTTCAACGTCCAGGCAAACGCAATGATCTCGGCGATCGTGCGGTACAACTCTTCCGGGATACTGTCGCCCAGTTCCATGCGCGCCAGCAGCTTCACCAACTCGGCGTTTTCATAGATGGGCACTTCATTTTCCCGCGCCAGCTTGAGGATCGCTTCGGCCAGGGCATCGTCGCCCTTGGCGGTCAGGGTCGGCGCTTGTTGGCCGTCATACTTGAGGGCGATGGCCTGGCGCGGCGGGTTGGCGTTGTTCATGCGGTTTCGTCCACCCAGCGTTGCTCCAATCCGGTTTTCGGCCCGCGTGGCGGGGTGCCGAGGTGGCAGTCGAGGTCGCCGACATTGATGCCCGAGGTCACTAGGCGCTCGCGCAAACTGCCCAAGTGACTTTCGATCAAACTGGCGGTGAACGGTCGGGTCGCCCACAACTGGCTCGACAGTTTGCCCTGAGACAATTGCGCCTGGACCTGTAACGGGCCCAGCGGCTCCATATCGAAGGCCAGTTCCACGCGCCAGAGCATCTGTTTGGGGTCTTTTTTGTCTTTGCGTTCGGGCTGGTCCTTGTCCGGCGCGGGGTCTTCGCGCTGGAACTTGACCTGCAGCGGCACGATGTCCTGCAGGGTACGCATGGGGATTTCCAGCTGCCAGGTGGTTTGCAGGCGGCCATCGGCAGTGGTGCCGGTCTGTTCCAGGCTCGACAGTTGATGGCTCTGTAGTCGCGAGATGGCACCGGCGGCCAGGCGCAGCAGGTTTTCCAGGTCGCCTTCGCCCTCCAGGCGTTGCATCAGCCGCGCCGGCAATGGAAAACCGGCGGGTGCCTGGCGGGCGCTGACTTGCCCGAGGGTGTTCAGCGGGCTGCGCACGAAGTTGGGCAGCATCTGGGCCAGGGTGTTGGCGGCGAGTATGGCATTGAGGTTGGTGCTGGCGGGCAGGGCGGGCAGCAGATCGGCGACCAGACGCAGCAGGGCACCTTTCATATCCAGTGGTGGGATTTGCGGGTTTTGCCCGGCCAGTAACTTGGCTTCAAGAAACGCGCCGCTGTTCTGGATCACTTGAGCCAGCACCTTGGGATTGCTGACTTGTGCGAGGTCGGGCAACGCGGCGAGCAAACGGTCGGCGGCCGCGCGCAGCTCGACGGAAGTGCTGTCGCCCCGGGGCAGGGTTTGCAGCGCGGTGAACACCGCATCCAGCGAGCCCTGGCGACTTTGCTGGGTGGCGAGTTGCTGGGTCACGGCCAGTTGATCCTTGAGCCCGCTCAAAGGCACGAAGTTCAGGGTCTGCGCATCCTGCACCACGGCGCTGAGCAGGCTGCCGATACGCAGGGGTTGCGGGCTCTCCACGGTCAGGGTCGTACCGGCCAGGGCGTTGTTGAGCACCGTCACCAACGAGCGGTAGATCGTCGGTTGCGTGGTGCCTTGGGGCAGCATTTGGCTGGTCAGGACTTTGGCTTGCAGCAAGGTGCCCGCCGGCATTTGCGTGGTGTCGATGCGGGTGAGGGCGGCGACGTTGGCACTCAAGGCTTGCTGCAGGCTGAGGGTCAGGTTGCCGGCAGGCGTCTGGCTCACCGCCACATTGCTGCCCAGCGGCAAGGGTTGCGGGCTGCTGGCCTGGACCAGCGTCTGGCGGCCACCGTCGAGGGTCAATTTGAGTAGCAACTGAAAGGCTTCGCCGCCTTGTTTAAGTGCGATGACTTCGGCGTTCGCGGTTTTTCCCGGGTCGATCAAGCCGATCTGCGGCTCCAGCAGTTTCAGCAACTCACCGGTCGCTGGAGCCGGCGCAGGGGCCGGCCCGGCTGCCGGGGCAGGAGGAAGCGTAGGAAGGTTGATCTCACCGGTCATCGTGCGCGTCGTCTCAGGGGAAATAGCCCTCTTTAGCGTAGGGCATCGCATGTATAATGCGGCCCGTCTGCCATGAGAGCGGTAAAAACCTCACAACTATTTGATCCAGCTCTCTAAAATCGGTCGCCAAAGTCGTTATTGTGCTCCTTTCTATAACGGCCGCCGCACCGCCGACTTGAACCGTAAAGGCCCGCGATCTTTTGACCAGCCCTCTTCTTGAAGCCGTAGCGCTTGCCTGTGAACGCGACCTGCGCCTGCTGTTCGAGCACCTCGACCTGCGCCTGGCGGGCGGTGACATGGTGCAGATCAGTGGTCCCAACGGCAGCGGCAAGACCAGCCTGCTGCGTTTGCTGGCCGGGTTGATGCAGCCTACGGCTGGCGAAGTGCGGCTCAACGGCAAACCGTTGAACGAACAACGCACCGAGCTGGCCCGCAATCTCACCTGGATCGGCCACGCCGCCGGGATCAAGGACGTGCTGAGCGCCGAAGAAAACCTCAGTTGGCTCAGCGCCCTGCATCATCCGGCCAGCCGCGAGGCGATCTGGCAGGCGCTCGCCGCCGTCGGTCTCAAGGGCTTCGAAGACGTGCCCTGTCACACCTTGTCCGCCGGCCAGCAG
>NZ_JAKNRV010000512.1:0-2830 GCF_023072625.1 Pseudomonas emilianonis | reverse complement strand
CCACCACGTATGCGATGCGGCGAACCGGGCTGAACGAAGAATCAAGCTGCAAGCGACCAATGCTGCGGCTTTCGTCTTCATCGCTCTGACGCGAGTCGGCTACAACTACCAGCACAACCCGATGATCGGGTGGGCGAAGCAGATCATCGCCAACGGTGAGTTGGGCGAAATCATCAGTTTCCAGGGCGAGTTCAGCGAAGACTTCATGGCCGACCCGGCCTCACCCTGGTCGTGGCGCTGTGAAGTGGAACATGCCGGTGGCGCCCTGGCGGACCTGGGCAGTCACTTGCTGTCGATGGCACGTTATCTGGTGGGCGATGTGGTCAGCGTGTGTGCCGATACGCAGACCGTGCATGCCCTGCGTCCCGCCGTCAAAGGCGGCGACACACTCAAATCCATCGCCGTGGATGACCAGGTGCACGCCTTGTTGCGCTTCGCCAACGGCGCGCGCGGCACGGTGAGCAGCAGTTGGCTCAAGCACGGCTACAAGAACCACCTGGGTTTTGAGATCAGCGGGACTCAAGGCACGTTGGCCTTCGATCAGGAGCGTTTGAATGAACTGCGCCTGTGCCGCAAGGGCCAGGACGGTTTCCAACGCTTGCTGGCCGGCCCCGCCCTGCCCGGCTACGCGGCATTCAGCCCGGCCGCCGGTCATCAGTTGGGCTACAACGAATTGAAGACGCTGGAAGTGCAGGAGTTGATCATGGCCGTGACCGGCCAAGGTGCGGACGGCAGCGACTTTGAAGCGGCGTGGGCGGTCGAGCGGCTGGCGACGGCGATTCGGGTGGCGGCTCGGGAACAACGCTGGGTCAACATCAACGCGGTCTGAAAATGTGGGAGGGGGCTTGCCCCCGATAGCAGTGTGTCAGTCAATACATGCATGACTGACCCACCGCCATCGGGGGCAAGCCCCCTCCCACATTTAGATCACCTACAGATTCAAATTAGCGCAGCGCGCGGCGCAGCACCTTGCCCACCGTGGTCTTGGGCAGCTCTGTACTGCGAAACTCCACAAACTTGGGCACCTTGTACCCCGTCAGGTATTCCCGGCAATGGGCGAGGAGCTGCTCCTGCGTCAGGTTCGGGTCCTTGCGCACCACGATGATCTTCACCCGCTCGCCGGTCACGCCATCTTCCACCCCGATCGCCGCCACTTCAGCGACGCCCGGATGCAGCGCCACCACGTCTTCGATTTCATTGGGGTACACATTGAAGCCCGAGACCAGGATCAGGTCCTTCTTGCGGTCGACCAGGCGGATATAGCCGCGCGCATCCATCACCCCAATATCACCGGTCGACAGCCAGCCCTCGGCATCCAGCACCTCGGCGGTTTCCTTGGGCCGCTTCCAGTAGCCTTGCATCACCTGCGGGCCGCGCACTTGCAGTTCGCCCTGCTCGCCAAGCGCGGCCAACTGGCCGTCTTCCCGCATAAAACGCACCCAGGTCGATGGCAAGGGCACGCCGATGCTGCCGGTGAATTCCATCTCGCGCATGCGTGAAATATCGATGGGGCTGATGCTCACCACCGGCGAGCATTCGGTCAGCCCGTAGCCTTCGATGATCGGCAGCCCGGTGACTGCCTTCCAGCGCTTGGCCACCGCCGTGTGCGTGGCCATGCCGCCGGCGATCACCATGCGCAGGGCGGAAAAGTCCCGCGCACAAAACTCCTGGTTCTCCAGCAGGCCGTTAAACAGCGTGTTGACCCCGGCAATCCCGTTAAAGCGCTCCTTGCGCAGGATCATCTGCACGCGTTTCACGTCCCGCGGGTTGGCGATCAGGATGTTGCGCCCGCCCAGGCACATGAACATCAGGCAGTTCACCGTCAGGGAAAAGATGTGATACAGCGGCAGCAAGGTGACGTTGGTTTCCTGCTGATCCTGGTCCAATTGGTTGCCGACCCAGGCCTTGGCCTGCAGCAGGTTGGCGATGATATTGCGATGGCTGAGCATCACGCCCTTGGCGTCACCCGTGGTGCCGCCGGTGTATTGCAGGAAGGCCAGGTCGTCGAGGTGCATGTCCACCGGAAAATGGTTCAGTGCCCGTCCTTGTTTCAGCGCCTGATTGAACCGCACCGACCCGCGCAGGTTGAACCTGGGCACCTGCTTCTGCACGCGGCGCAGGATGAAGTTCATCGCCGCGCCCTTGAAGGTGCCGAGCAAGTCGCCGATGGCCGCCACCACCACGCGCTTGACGCTGCTGCCGGGGATGACTTTTTCCAGGGTGTGCGCGAAGTTCTCGAAGATCACCACGGTCTCGGCGCCGCTGTCCTTGAGCAAATGCTTGAGCTCATGGGCGGTGTACAGCGGGTTGACGTTGACCACCACCGCACCGGCCAGGATCGTCCCCAGCAGGCAGATCGGGTACTGCAAGCAGTTGGGCATCATCAGCGCCACGCGGTCGCCGGTCTTCACGCCCTGGCCTTGCAGCCAGGCTGCAAACGCGACGCCTTGCACCTGCCAGTCGGCGTAGGTCATTTCAGTGCCAATGCTGACGTAGGCCACCCGTTCGCGGAATTTTTCCAGGTGCTCCAGGAACACCTCGCGCAGCGACGGGTAGTCCTCGATAGCGGCATCGATGTCCGCCGGGACGCCGGGCAGGTAAGCGTTCAACCAGACGCGTTCGGTGTGTTCCAGGCTGATAGCGTTCATGGCAGTCTCCTTATTGTTGTTTTTGATAGCGCTACTTTTCGACGATGGCGGTAATGCCCAGCCCGCCCGCCGCACAGATCGAAATCAGGCCGCGACCGCCGCCGCGCTCGTGAATGGCCTTGGCCAACGCCGCTAATTGCCGGCCGCCGGTGGCGGCGAAAGGATGACCGCAGCCCAGGGAG
>NZ_JAKNRV010000511.1:0-2850 GCF_023072625.1 Pseudomonas emilianonis | reverse complement strand
CTGGGTCACGCGGCGCGCCGCGAACTGCCCCGGTGCACTGACCAGCAGCGGCACGCGGGCGGCCATTTCGAACCAGTGCATTTTGTACCAGAGGCCGCGCTCGCCGAGCATGTCGCCGTGGTCGCCGGAGAAGATGATGATGGTGTCATCGGCCAGGCCGGTGTCTTCCAGGGTCTGCAGCAGCTTGCCGACATTGCTGTCGATGTAACTGCACGCGCCGAAGTAGGCGCGGCGCGCATCGCGGATCTTCTCCAGCGGCAGCGGCTTGTCCCACAGGTCGTAGACCTTGAGCAGGCGCTGGGAGTGCGGGTCGAGGTCGCCCTGGGCCGGTGTTGTGGGCAAAGGGATGTCGCTGTCGTCGTACAGATCCCAGAACGGTTTGGGAATGGTGTACGGGTCGTGGGGGTGGGTCATCGACACGGTCAGGCAGAACGGCTGGTCGCCGTCCTCGCGAATATGGTCGAACAGGTACTGCTGGGCCTTGAACACCACCTCTTCGTCGAAATCCAGTTGGTTGGTGCGCACGCACGGCCCGGCTTGCAGCACCGAGGACATGTTGTGGTACCAGGTGGGGCGCACGTCCGGTTCATCCCAGTTCACCGCCCAGCCATAGTCGGCGGGGTAGATGTCGCTGGTCAGGCGCTCTTCGTAACCGTGCAATTGGTCCGGCCCGCAGAAGTGCATCTTGCCCGACAGCGCGGTGCGGTAGCCGAGGCGACGCAGGTAGTGGGCATACGTCGGCACATCGGCGGGGAAATCCGCCGCGTTGTCGTAGGCGCCGATCTTGCTCGGCAACTGGCCGCTGACCAGGGTAAAGCGCGACGGCGCGCACAGCGGGCTGTTGCAGTAGGCGGCGTCGAACACCACGCCCTGTTCGGCGAGGCGACTGAGGTTTGGCAACTTGATCGGGGAAGGTCCGTAGAACGGAAGCATCGGCGCGGCCATTTGATCGGCCATGATGAAAAGAATGTTCTTGCGCTTCATGAGTCTTCGGCATTCCATAGGCGGTGTTTATGCGAATGAGCATGCAGCCCATGGAAAATGGGGTAAAGCCCATGAGAGGCAATGTCTAGGATAAGCACAGCTTATGTATGAAGCCCTCGGCGATGTATCCCTCGATTTGCTCCGCGCATTCGAAGCGGCGGCGCGCCAGCGCAGCTTTACTGCGGCGGCGATGGAGTTGGGCACCACCCAGCCGGCCATCAGCCAGCAGATCAAGCGCCTCGAAGAGCAATTGGCGATCCGCCTGTTTGATCGGATCTACCGTGGCATCGAGCTGACCGATGCCGGCGCCTTGCTGTTCGAACATGTCCAGGGCGGCTTGCAGACCATCAACCAAGGCCTGAGCGCGATCACCCAGCAGGACCAGCACGAAGTGCTGCAAGTGGCCACCGACTTCGCCTTCGCCGCCTATTGGCTGATGCCGCGCCTGCATCGCTTCCATGCGGCCAACCCCCAGGTCGATGTCAGCCTGGTGACCAGCGAACGCAATCACGCCACGTTGCGCAGCGATATCGACGTGGCGGTGCTGTTTGGCGACGGCCGTTTCAAGCAGGGCGACAGCCTGTGGCTGTTCAATGAAGAAGTGTTCCCGGTGTGCAGCCCGCAGTGGCTCAAGGACCAGGCCACGCCGCTGACCGTGCAGACCTTGCCCGACTGCCCGTTGCTGCACCTGCGCCAGGAACACAACAGCCAGTGGTTCGACTGGAGCGGCGTGTTCCGCGAGCTGGGCATTACCACCGCGCCGACCCCCGGCCAACTGCGCTTCGATAACTACACCCTGCTGATCCAGGCCGCGATTGCTGGCCAGGGCGTGGCCATCGGCTGGCGTCACCTGGTGGACAACCTGCTGGAACAGAAGTGGCTGTGCCGACCGATCAGCGACACGGTGATCTCACGCTTGGGCTACTACGTGGTGCAGCCGCAGCGCAAACGCCGGGGGCAGTTGGTCGAGCGGTTTGTCGACTGGCTGATGGCGGAGCAGGCGCGCAGCGCACAGTCGCTGACCGGGCTGGCCCTGCCGTCGATTGCCGTCTAGGATTCGTCGCACAGCGGTTCTGGATCTTGTCATGCAGCGTATCAAGGGCTATCACGCCCACATCTACTTCAATGCCCACACCATCGACCAGGCGCGCACTTTGTGCGAAGACGCGGCAACCCTGTTTCCGCTGCGCATGGGCCGCGTGCATGAACGCCCCGTGGGCCCGCACCCGGACTGGAGCTGCCAGTTGGCGTTCGACCCCGAATACATTGGCGTGGTGCTGCCCTGGCTGGCGTTGCATCGCAATGGCTTGGTGGTGTTTCTGCACCCTGATACCGGCAACGACCTGAAGGATCACACCGAGTACGCGATCTGGATGGGTGCGATGCGCGAGTTGGATCTGTCGGCTTTTTAACCTCCCTCATCAGATAAAGCCCGGCCGTTCCCGCAGTAAAAGGCGGGAAGGTTGTAGGATTCATTTCGGCACGTCTCACTATATGGGATCAATATTTATATATTGAGATATCGCCGAGCATAGGTTTATATTCGCCCATCTGCTTTTTTCAGCACCCACTCATTTCAGGTGAAGCGATGCCGGCGCAATTGATCGCGCTCGATTGGGGAACCAGTTCCCTTCGTGCTTATAAACTCGGCCCCGCAGGCGTGGTGCTGGAACAACGTGCGCTGGCGTTGGGGATCATGCATCTGCCCAGCCAACCCCGGGAGATTGCTGGCGTGCGCTGCAGCGATGGCTTCGAGTTGGCGTTCGACGCAGCCTGCGGCGATTGGCTCGACGCCCAGTTGTTGGTGTATTCAGGCGCCCCTCATGGGTTGACCGACACTCACAAGCAGCGGGTAAACGCCGATAT
>NZ_JAKNRV010000510.1:0-2858 GCF_023072625.1 Pseudomonas emilianonis | reverse complement strand
GCGATGGGTGTGCTGCGCGGGCTCAAGACCCCGGAGTAGGGCGTTGGCGGTGTGTCTCGATCACGAGGGCAGTTGCGGATGATCAGCGCGGTCAGCTGCGGGTTGTCGACAAAGGAGCGGATCTGCTGGAACACCAAGGCTTTCAACCCCAGGGCGGCTGCGCCCTGTTCCAATGGCTGATCACACCTCACGCCGAACGCCTGCACGCGTTCATGGCCCAGCGCGGCATTCTGCTGCGCCTGTTTGTCCACGACAGCAGCCTGCGTTTCGGCCTGCCCGACACCGATGCCGACTGGCTGCGCCTCGAGCAGGCGCTGATCGCCTACAAGGACGCGACATGAGTACGCTGATGGTGCAAGGCACGACGTCCGATGCCGGTAAAAGCACCCTGGTCACCGCGCTGTGTCGCTGGCTGGTCCGCCAGGGCGTGGCAGTGGTGCCGTTCAAGCCGCAGAATATGGCGCTCAATAGCGCGGTGACGGCCGAAGGCGGCGAAATCGGCCGCGCCCAGGCGGTGCAAGCCCAGGCCGCCAACCTGGCGCCGCACACCGACATGAACCCAGTGCTGCTCAAGCCCAACAGCGATACCGGCTCCCAAGTGATCATCCATGGCCGTGCCGTGACCAGCATGAACGCAGTGGCCTATCACGACTACAAAGCCATCGCGATGCACGCGGTGCTGGCGTCCCACGCGCGCTTGAGTGAGGCCTACCCAGTGGTGATGGTGGAAGGCGCGGGCTCCCCGGCGGAGATCAACCTGCGCGCCAATGACATTGCCAACATGGGCTTCGCCGAAGCCGTGGACTGCCCGGTGCTGCTGATCGCCGACATCAATCGCGGCGGCGTGTTCGCGCATCTGGTCGGCACCCTCGAATTGCTTTCGCCGACCGAGCAGGCGCGGGTCAAGGGCTTCATCATCAACCGTTTTCGCGGCGATATCGCTTTGTTGCAGCCGGGGCTGGATTGGCTGGAAGCACGCACCGGCAAGCCGGTGGTCGGCGTATTGCCCTACGTGATGGACCTGCATCTGGAAGCCGAAGACGGCATCGACCAGCGCCAGATCGACAAGGCTGCCCAGGTGCTCAAGGTGGTCGTCCCGGTATTGCCGCGCATCAGCAACCATACCGACTTCGACCCGCTGCGCCTGCATCCCCAGGTGGACTTGCAGTTTATCGGCCCGGGCCAGCCGATTCCCGCCGCCGACCTGATTATCTTGCCGGGCTCGAAAAGCGTGCGCAGTGACCTCGCGTACCTGCGTGCCAATGGCTGGGATACTGCGGTGGCGCGGCACTTGCGCTACGGCGGCAAGGTGCTGGGGATTTGCGGCGGGTTGCAGATGCTCGGCGAGCAGGTGCATGACCCGCTCGGGCTCGAGGGGCCGGCCGGGTCGAGTGCAGGCCTGGGCTGGCTGGCGTTCAGTACGACGCTGGAGGAGCACAAGCAATTGCGCAATGTGCGTGGGCGCCTGCTGCTGGAGGACGCCGAGGTCAGTGGTTATGAGATCCACGCAGGGGTGACGTCCGGCGCTGCCTTGTCGAACGCGGCCGTGTTGCTGGACGACGGCCGCAGCGACGGCGCGCAGAGCCCCGACGGGCAGATCTTCGGCACCTACCTGCACGGCTTGTTCGAAACCCCTGCTGCGTGCAGCGCCTTGTTGCGCTGGGCCGGTTTGCAGGCGGTACAGGAGGTGGATTACCACGCCCTGCGTGAGCGTGATATCGAGCGCTTGGCCGACTTGGTGGACAACCATCTGGATACCGCGCTGTTGCGCACGTTGTGTGGGGTTTGACGGTGTACATGCGCTCAAACTGTGGGAGCTGGCTTGCCTGCGATGGCATCAATCGGATTTCCCTGAGGCAGCGAGGTGCCATCCCATGCTCCAACTGATCCTCGGCGGCGCCCGTTCCGGCAAAAGCCGCCTCGCCGAAAAACTTGCTGGCGACAGCGCGTTGCCCGTCATCTATATCGCCACCAGCCAACCGCTGGACGGCGAGATGAGCCAGCGCGTCGCCCTGCATCGCCAGCGTCGCCCCGATGCCTGGGGCCTGATCGAAGAACCGATCGAACTGGCACGGGTGCTGCGTGAAAACGCCGCGCCCGAGCGCTGCCTGCTGGTGGATTGCCTCACTCTCTGGCTGACCAATCTGCTGCTGCTCGACAACCCCGAGCGCCTGGCTTTTGAGCGTGACCAATTGCTGGAAAGCCTGGCCTCATTGCCCGGTGAAATCCTGTTTGTCAGCAACGAGACCGGTTTGGGTGTCGTGCCGCTGGGCGAATTGACTCGCCGCTATGTGGATGAAGCCGGTTGGCTGCATCAAGCCTTGGCCGAGCGGTGTCAGCGTGTTGTCCTGACCGTTGCCGGCCTGCCCCTGACTTTGAAAGGTACTGCGTTATGACGGAAACCTGGTGGCTCAACCCGTGCAAGGCCAGCGACGCTTCGGCGTATCAACACGCCTTGGCGCGCCAACAACAATTGACCAAGCCGGCCGGCTCCCTCGGCCAGTTGGAAGCGTTGGCGGTGCATTTGGCCGGCTTGCAAGGCCGGGTCAAACCTACGGTGGAGCAGGTGTGGATCGCCATCTTTGCCGGCGACCACGGCGTGGTGGCCGAAGGCGTGTCGGCGTATCCCCAGGCAGTCACCGCGCAGATGCTGCATAACTTTGTCTCCGGCGGTGCGGCCATCAGCGTATTGGCGCAGCAACTGACGGCGCAGTTGGAAGTGATCGACCTCGGCACGGTGACGCCGTCGCTGAACCTGCCCGGCGTGCGTCACCTGAATATCGCAGCCGGCACCGCCAACTTCGTCAACGGCCCGGCCATGACCGAGGCACAAGGGCGGCTGGCGCTGCAGGCCGGTC
>NZ_JAKNRV010000050.1:0-21881 GCF_023072625.1 Pseudomonas emilianonis | reverse complement strand
CACCCCAGGCGTGGCCTTGCGCCGCCTGGATCGGCTGATCCGCGACAACGCCTTGAGCCGTCTGCACGAGGCGCCGCAGGACTGGTTTCTGAGCCTGAACATCTCGCCGCGCTGGATCAATCGCCTGCGTGCCGGCCAAGCCTTGCCCAGCCTGCAACAGGTGCAGGCCCACGGCGTCGACCCACAGCGCATCGTGTTCGAGATCACTGAACTGGGCGGCGATATCCAACGCCTGGCCGACGTGGTGGCGCGCTATCGCGAGGCCGGCGCACGCATCGCCATCGATGACTTCGGCGCCGGCTATTCGCAGCTCGACCGCGTACTGGCGTTGCAGCCGGACATTCTCAAGCTGGACATGCGCCTGTTTCAGGAAGCTGCAAAAGGTGGCCCCAGCAGTGAAGTCGTGCGGGCACTCGCGCAAATGGCGGAAAAAACCGGCTGCTGGATCATTGCCGAAGGCGTGGAGACCGAGGCGCAGTTGAGCTTTGCGCTGGAGTGCGGCTCGCGGTACGTGCAGGGTTATCTGTTTGCCCAGGCGCAATTGGACTGGTTCGCCGCCGATGCTTTCGTACCGCGCTTTGCCCAACTGCGTAGCGCTTACGTGCAGAAAAAACTCGCCGAACGCGGACGCATCATGCAGTTACGCCAGCAATTGACCGAACTGATGAAAATCCTCCAGACCTGGGCCCAGGGCCAGGCACCGCTGAGCCATTTGCCGCAATTGCCGGATTATCCCTGGCTGCTGCGCTTCTACCAATGCGACCGGCATGGCACCCAACTGACCCCCAACTTCGAATGGCGCCAGGATGCCTGGCAAGCCGACAGCCGCTACCTCGGTCACAACTGGTCATGGCGCCCATACTTCTATCATCTGCTGGCCGAAGGCTGGGAGGAGCGTCGCCTGACGCTGTCTTCGACCTACCGCGACGCCACCACCAACCAGTATTGCCTGACCGCTGGACAGTTTTTCGATAACGGCCAGCGCTTGCTGTTAATCGATATCGACGCGGTCGGCCTGTAGATTTTCGCTTGCCCCGCCCACCCGGCACCGGGAAGCTGGGCGGGTCATTCTGCGCAGAGAAGCGTTAAGCCGTAGCGCGTTTCACAAGGACCACGACCGCATCATTTTCTCCGGCACGTTCCGCCGCTAGATAGCGATAACAAAATAAATAAATAGATAAGTACTCACAACTCAACGCTCCCCACCCATTCCACTGAATTGGCGAGCCAAGTGGATAGCATAGTTATCCGTCATACCACTCACGTAATCCAAAACCTGCATAATTGCGCCGTACTCTTTTGACACGCCAACATTATCATCTAGCGCTTTCAAATCCAGACCAATAAGCTCTGCCACCCTTCTAGTCTTAGAATCAGCTACACCGCCCTTTTTGACGTAATCCAAGGCAGCAGAGCAGATAACGCTGAGCAACGTAGAAATCGTGCTATAAGCTCCAATTTCCAACTCAACCTTCCTTGGATGTTGGAAGATTTCATCACGAGCAAGACCTTTGGCGGCGGTTACACATTCACGCACGTTCTTATCGCAAAGATCCAAGATGCCTAACACCTTGCCAGTCATGATTTCGTTGTGGTTGCTCATGAACGCTGTCGCCCCAGCATCTACAAAAGCTGAAATGACTTTTCCACGCACCATAGAGAGTCTTCGGCCAACTTTCATGCCCTGAATTTCTTTGACAAGCTGATTCTTCTGATGGTCACCAAGGACAAGGCACAATATCTCAAAGACCTTATCCCATTCAAGTATACCCATCTCTACACCATCTTCTAAATCAAGAATGGCGTAGCAGAAGTCATCAGAGACTTCCATCAAATTAGCCAGAGGATGGCGGCATCGCCAACTTTCACCCAGCTTTATCAAACCAGTCGCATCGGCCACTTCATTGAACAAACCCAATTCAGAGCAGTAAATGCCATATTTGTTCTGGATAGGCCGTTGCATGTTAACAGCATCACCCGCCAGCCAAGGATACTTAATGAAAGCCCCGAGTGACGCATAGGTCAGACGCATTCCCCCTTCATTGGGATGATATTCCGAGGTCGTTAAAACCCTGAAGCCTTGGGCATTACCTTCAAACCTGCGCAAGTCAGTAGCCTCATGGAATGGCAACTGCTCAATCATCTTTGCCCCGACATCATTGGAGAACCAGTGACGAATAGCTTCTTCACCAGTATGTCCAAAGGGAGGATTGCCAATGTCATGAGCCAGGCAAGCAGTTTGGACAATATCACCAATATCAGAAGCTGAATGTTGCTCAGGGATAAGTCTTTCATTTAGAAGTTCTTGGCCCACTCTCACGCCCAGCGTCCGACCGACACAAGCGACTTCCAAGCTATGTGTGAGGCGATTATGAACATGGTCATTAGTGGCGAGAGGATGAACCTGTGTCTTTCTTGCAAGGCGCCTGAAAGCCCCGGAGAAGATGACCTTGTCATGGTCTGAGTGGAAAGGTGAGCGGCCTAGCTCAGATTTAGGAGGCCGACCACCAAGGCGAGTATTATTCAGCAACCTGTCCCAGCTCATGCTTCCCATAGAACCCCCCGCAAAAACTCCAACACTATAGTTATCTTCCGCAAATAGCAAAAATTCAACCAACCATAAAAATTCAGTCTAAAAAATCGAGCTAAAGTGATCGCAACTCTAAGAACCCAGCACTGTAATATTGTGACAGCGCGAAGTACTCAACCACGCCACACATGACACAAACCAAAAATGCATTAGAAAATCCAAACTAATTGCTTAGTTGCATGTAGTGGATTGCCGATCCTTGAGCAGATCGCCCACAATCTCGGTCTGCCGCAACGGGAAGAACAACGCTGAGCCCGCGCCCCCCCCTCGGTGCACTTGATGGAGGCTGCGGACGACATCTGCTACGCACTAATCGACCGGGCGTTCCAGCCCGCAATAGATGACTGATCCAGCGGCCTGTTCCCTGAACAGAATCTACCTACGAGGGGAACAGAGCGGCCTGATCGAATCAGTACAAACACCCGATGAATAATCACGCACGCTCTTAAAGGGCATGGGGCACCTTCCTACGCCCCGCCCAATCGCCGCTTGACTTACCGTGTGCCCTTCCTATGTTCAAGAATTGCCTTCGCATCCTGCTGGTGGAGGATCACCCCTTTCAGCTCCTGGCAACCCGGTGTCTGCTCAACAGCTTCGGCTTCGAGCACCTGACACTGGCGGAAAACGCCGAACAGGCGATCCGGTTGATGATCCAGTCTGAGCGGCCCTTCGACCTCATGCTGTGCGACCAATGCCTGCCTGATCTGCCTGGGCTTGAGTTAGTCGAGATCGCCAGTCGCCGAGGTTTTATCGCAGGGGCTATCTTGCTGAGCGGGCTGCCCCTACTCGAACTGGCGAATCTGAAGGCTCAAGCATTTAAACGCAACTTACCGTTACTTGGCTACTTATCAAAACCATTAAACCGGGACGATTTAATGACACTGATAAACCCGCTAAACATGTAGGAATTTAAACACCAACCTATAGGAAAAACTTACCAGAAAAAGCGTCTAAACCGTGGACAGAGGTCGTGTTCCTCGCTGCCGACCGAATTCTGACACAAACGCCCACAAAGCCTTGATAGATCGTAAGGCAATACTTTTTTTGATGTAGGAATTTTCCTGTTCTGTACTTACACCCCCTGACCTTCATGCTACCCCCTCACCTTCTGAGCTAATGTGCCCGCTTTATTTGCACTTGCATGGAATGTGATTATGAACACAGTTTTCATCATTGACGACCACCCTGTTATCAGGTTGGCGATTCGAATGTTGTTGGAACACGAAGGCTATAAAGTCGTCGGCGAAACGGATAATGGTTGTGATGCGATACAAATGGTTCGCGAATGCCTTCCAGACTTGATCATTTTGGATATCAGTATTCCGAAACTTGATGGCCTCGAAGTGCTGTGCCGTTTTAACGCAATGAACACCTCGATGAAAACCCTCATTCTGACGGCTCAATGTCCAACGCTGTTCGCCACACGCTGCATGCGCTCGGGCGCCGATGGCTATGTGTGCAAGGAGGGCGACCTGAGTGAACTGCTGAGTGCGATACGCGCGGTATTATCCGGCTACAACTACTTCCCCAGCCAGGCATTGAATGCCGGCGGCCCGGAAGGCAACTCCCAGGAACTGGAACTATTTAAGGCAGTGAATGACCGTGAGTTAATGGTTTTGCAACTTTTTGCACAAGGTCGCACCAACAAGGAAATTGCCAAGGGTATGTTTCTCAGTAACAAAACGGTCAGCACCTATAAAAAGAGGCTTATGCAAAAACTCAAAGCCAAGTCCTTGGTAGAACTTATCGAGTTGGCAAAACGAAACGCGCTAGTGTGAGAAAGCGGATGCCCAGGCGTATAAAGGACTATCTGATCATATTGAGCGCAGGCGTGTGCTTGAGCACCTCTGTGCTCGCTGCTCAAACGGAACCGGAACACTTCACCTTATTGAGCCGCGCAGGCGCCGTTCAACTGGACACTCAACTCGACAAGACGCAACGCCAGTGGTTGCAGAACAAACGCGAACTGGTGCTCGGCACCGCGGCTCCCGACTACCCGCCCTTCGACCTCACGTCCAGCGGACGCGATTATGAGGGGCTCACCGCCGATTACGCCGGGCTGCTGGCCAAGGCGCTGGCGTTACCGGTCCGAGTGCTGCGCTACCCCAACCGGGAAGCGTCCATCCAGGCGCTCGAAGCCGGTGAAATAGACCTGTTGGGCTCGTCCAATGGCTTTGAGGCCGCCAACCCGCTGCTCACCCTTTCAGCACCGTATGCCGTGGACCAGCCAGTGCTGGTGACGCGTGAGGGCGAAACCCGCAGCCTCAGTGACGGCCTGGCGGGGCTGCGTCTGAGCCTGGTCTATCACTACCTGCCCCTGGGCGAAGTCGAAAAGTTGTATCCCGAAGCGATGATTCGCGCCTACCCGTCTTATCAGAACGCCCTGAATGCGGTGGCGTTCGACCAGGCGGATGTGTTTCTTGGCGACACCATTTCCACCCATTACATGATCAACAAGGGCTACCTGAAAAATATCCGCATGGCCAACTTCGGCAAGCACGAGGCCTATGGCTTCAGCTTCGCCGTGCGCCAGGACCAGCACACCCTCTTGAGCATCCTCAACGCCGTGCTGGCGGCAGTGCCGACCAATGAACAGGACAGCATTGCCAAACGCTGGAGTGCGGGCAGCGATGTCCTGCTCACTGCGCAAAAACTGCAACTGACGCAACGCGAGGAGCGCTGGCTGAAAGCGCACCCGGTGGTCAGGGTGATCGCCAACGAAACCTTCGCGCCATTGACCTTCTTCGATGCCGACGGCAACTTCCGCGGTATCACGGCCGACCTCCTGGAGCTGATCCGCCTGCGCACCGGGTTGCGCTTCGAGGTCCAGCGCGCGCGTGATGTCAACGCGATGATCGAGCAAGTCGAAGCCGGCAAAACCGATCTCATCGGCGCCATCATTCCCAGCACGGAACGGGAAGCTCAACTGAACTTCAGTCGTCCCTATCTGGAAAACTCCTACGTACTGCTGACGCGCAAAGAGCCCGGCGCCCCATCGATTCTTGAACAGATGGCAGGCAAGCGCCTGGCGATCACCCAGGGCAATCCCCTGGAAACCATTCTGCGCAAGGAGTTCCCGCACATTCACCTGGTGGAAACCAGTGACACCTTCAAGGCCTCGGAACTGCTGGCCCAAGGGCACGTGGAAGGCGCAGTGAATTCGCTGGTGATCGCCAACTATTTCCTGTCCTCCCAAGTGTTCCAGGACAAACTGCAGATCAGCAGCAGCATCGGCACCCTCCCCGCGACCTTCGCGCTGGCCACGTCACGGCGCGCCACCGAGTTGAACTCGATCCTGGACAAGGCACTGCTCAGCATCGCCCCCGATGAACTCGGTGTGATCAACAGCCGCTGGCGAGGCTACACCGCCGCCTCCGACAGCTACTGGCGCAATTACCACCACCTGATTGCCCAGATCATCATCGTCACCGGCCTGCTGCTGCTGATTTCTCTGACCTGGAACGCGTACATGCGCAGGGAGATCAAACACCGCAAGATGGCCGAGCGCGCCCTCAACGACCAGTTCGAATTCATGCGCGCGCTGGTCAATGAAACCCCGCACCCGATCTACGTGCGCGACCGCGATGGCCTGCTGCAGACCTGCAACGACAGCTACCTGCAAGTGTTCGGCGTCAAGCGCGAAGAGGTCATCGGCAAAAGTGCGATGCAGATGAGCACGGCCCTGGAAACCGAAGCGGCTCAGTATCACGCCGACTATCTGCGCGTGGTCGCCGAGGGCAACCCGCTGATCCTTGATCGCACCCTGCTGATCAATGGCAAAAAACTGACGATCTACCACTGGATACTGCCCTACCGCGACTCCACCGGCGAAGTCCAAGGCGTCATCGGCGGCTGGATCGACATCAGCGAACGACGCCAGCTATTCGATGAGCTGCGGGCCGCCAAGGAGCGTGCCGACGAAGCCAACCGCGCCAAGAGCACCTTCCTTGCGACCATGAGCCACGAAATCCGCACCCCCATGAATGCGGTGATCGGCATGTTGGAACTGACCCTCAAGCGCGCTGACCAGGGACATCTAGACCGTCCGGCGATCGAAGTGGCCTACCACTCTGCCAAGGACCTGCTGGAGCTGATCGGCGATATCCTGGACATCGCACGGATCGAATCCGGTCGCCTGAGCCTGGCACCGGAACGTGTGAACCTGCGGGAAGTGATTGAATCGGTGGTGCGGGTGTTCGACGGCCTGGCGCGCCAGAAAACCCTCAGTTTGCTGTTGGAGTTCCAGCCTGAGCTCGATGACACCGATGTGCTGATCGACCCGCTGCGCTTCAAGCAGGTGCTGTCCAACCTGGTGAGCAATGCGATCAAGTTCACCGAGCGCGGGCAGGTGAAGATCAAGGTACAGGTGCAAGCCACCGAGTTGCCGCAGCAGGTCGAAATGAAGCTGGTGGTCGAAGACACGGGGATCGGTATCAGCCGCGACGACCAGTTGCGCCTGTTCGAACCCTTTGCCCAGGCCGACAATTCCGGGCACCTGGCCCGCAGCGGCGCGGGCCTGGGGCTGGTGATCTGCCGCAGCCTGTGCGCGATGATGGGCGGGCAACTCAGCCTGAGCAGCGTGCCCATGGTCGGTACCCAGGTGCATGTCAGCCTGAAGATGAACTGCCTGCAGCCCATCCAGGCCGCAGACGAACCCAAGCCGGCCGCGCCCGCACCGGCGCCGGTGCTCAACGTGCTGGTGGTGGATGATCATCCGGCGAATCGCCTGCTGATGTGCCAGCAGCTAGGTTACCTGGGCCACCAGTTCACCGCGGCCCAGCATGGTGCCGCCGGGTTCCAGGCATGGCGCCAGGCGCGCTTCGACCTGGTGATCGCCGACTGCAACATGCCCATCATGAACGGCTACGAGTTGAGCCGCTCGATCCGCGAGTACGAGCAGCGGGAACAGCTGACACCCTGCGTGGTGCTGGGGTTTACCGCCAATGCCCAGCCCGAAGAGAAACTGCGCTGCGCCGAAGCCGGGATGAACGACTGCCTGTTCAAACCGATCAGCCTCACAGCGCTGGAACGGCAACTGGCGCAGATCGCGCCGCAGCCGTCCGGCTCGCGACTCGACCTCAGCAACCTGGATGCGCTGACGGGCGGCGACCCACAACTGAGTCGGCGGCTGCTTGAGGAACTGCTGAGCAGCAGTTGTCACGATCGCCAGATATTGGTCACGCTGTGGGCCCAGCAGGCCTCACCGCAGGACATCATCGAGCAGGCCCACAAGATCAAGGGCGCCGCGCGCATCGTCCAGGCCGGTGTGCTGGCGGCGCAATGCGAAGCGCTGGAGCAGGCCTGCGCCCGCGACGATGATCGGGTGGTGATCGAAACCGGTATCAAGACCCTGGAAAAGTGCATGCTGGAACTGGAGCGCCTGCTGCACATGCAACTCAACGGCCTGGGTTCTCCAGGATAGGCAGGGGCGAACCGGCCGGCTCGCCCCCGCAACGGTCGATCAGCAGTCGGTCAAGCGCAGGAAAATTGCCGCCAACTGCTCGATACCGGCCTGGTCCTGCGCGGTAAAACGGGCCAGCGACGGACTGTCGAGGTCAAGGACGCCAATCAGTTGGCCATCCTTGACCAGCGGCACCACCAGTTCGCTGTTCGACGCGCTGTCGCAGGCAATATGCCCGGGGAACGCATGCACATCCTCCACCCGCTGGGTCTGGCGCGACGCGGCCGCCGCACCGCACACGCCACGACCGAACGGAATCCGCACACATGCGATCTGGCCCTGGAACGGCCCCAACACCAACTCTTCATGACGATTGAGGTAGAAACCGGCCCAGTTCAGGTCATCCAACTGGTTGAACAAAAACGCAGAGAACTGCGCGCTGTTGGCGATGAAATCCCGCTCATCGGCCAGCAGCGACTCCAACTGCGCGCACAACATGGCATACCCATCCAGACCGGTGCCGGCCTGTTGCAAATCGATCATGGTTGACGCTCCAGCAATTTGAGGCCCACCCAGTAACGGGCGAATTGATACGCGCAACGGCCGTTGCGGTTGCCACGCCCGGTGGCCCAGCGCACGGCGAGAATATCGAGGGCTTCATCACGCTGCCATTGCAGGCCGGCCTTGCGCGCCAGCTCGCCGATCCAGTGCTCCACCACGTCGAGGAAATGTTCCTGGGTGAACGGGTAGAACGACAGCCACAAGCCAAAACGGTCGGACAAGGCGATCTTGTCTTCCACCGCCTCACTGGGGTGCAGCTCGCCATCCACACGCTTCCAGTTGTCATTGTCGCTCTGGTTTTCCGGCACCAGGTGACGACGGTTGGACGTGGCATACAGCAGCACGTTTTCCGGCGCCTGTTCCAGGGAGCCGTCCAGCACGCTCTTGAGCACACGGTAATCGCCTTCACCGGCCTCGAACGACAGGTCATCGCAGAACAGGATGAAGCGCTGCGGCAGCTTGAGCAGTTGTTCGACCACACGCGGCAGATCGGCCAAGTGATCGCGTTCGATTTCAATCAGGCGCAAACCGGCGCTGGCATGCTGGGCGAGCAAGGCGCGCACCATGGACGATTTCCCCGTGCCCCGCGAGCCCCACAGCAGCGCATGGTTGGCGGGCAGGCCGTCGAGGAACTGTTGGGTGTTGCGCGCCAATGTTTCACGCTGCTTGTCCACACCGATCAGATCGGACAGGCGCATGTCCAGGCTGACCTCCAGCGGCAACAGGAAGCCGCTGTGGCCTTCGCGCTGCCAACGGGCGGCGAGACACTGGTTCCAGTCAATGACTTGGCGTGGGGCGGGCAACAAGGGTTCCAGGCGGGCGAGTACGGCGTCAGCACGCTCAAGAAAGGCATTCAATCGAGAATCCACGACTATTCCTCTGGCAACTTCTTGCAAAAGATGGCGTATTGGCAACCCTGTGGCTAAGCGCTTCGGGCTACCCTCCAAAAAACTGACGATTCGTGCCGGGCAAGCGTGAGCTTGTGGATGTTCAACTATGCTTGCCGGGCGAAGGGAAACGTGAAGTGGTTCAACACTCGATGGATATCAAGTTCGCCCACCGCTTGTCTTATAAACAAGCCAGATCGACTGTGCTGGTCGGTCTCGTCTTGGGAACCTTGCTCAGCCTGATCCAGATCGGCATTGATTATGCCAGCGAAGACGCGTCCATCAACCGTGAAATTCGTTCACTGATTGAAATCAGCCACAACCCGGCGTCGCGCATCGCCTACAACATCGACGCCGAACTGGCCCAGGAATTGACCCTCGGCCTATTGCACTCCCCCGCCATCATTCACGCACAGTTGACCGACAACAACGGCACGGTGCTGGCCGACGTCGAACGGCCGAGCAAGGAAAGTCCCTACCGGCCCCTCAGCGATTTCCTGTTCGGCGCCAACCGCCAGTTCGAAGACCGGCTGTTTCTCAGCCATATGCCCAACGAGTCCCTTGGCGTACTGCACCTGGACGTAGACACCTACGCTTTTGGCAGCCGCTTCCTGCGCCGCGCCGAGATAACCCTGCTCAATGGGTTTGCGCGCAGCCTGCTGCTGAGCGGCATCTTGCTGGGCCTGTTCTACGTGATGCTGACCCAACCGCTGGTGCGCATCATTCGCGAGCTGAGCACGCGCAGACAGACACGCCTGGATTGCCCGCCTGGGCATGAACACGATGAAATCGGCGTGCTGGTCAGCGTTGCCAACCAGCAATTCGACAGCATGGAAACCGAGATCCAGCAACGCCGCCAAGCCGAAGACCGCCTCACCGAATACCTGGGGCAACTGGAAGACATCGTCTCGGCGCGCACGCTGGAGCTCAAGGCCAGCAACCAACGCTTGAGTCAGTCCAACGATGAGCTGGAAGCGGCGAAAATGACCGCCCTCGGCATGGCTCAAGCGCGGGCGGCGTTCCTGGCCAATATGAGTCACGAAATCCGCACGCCACTCAATGGGTTGCTGGGCATGATCGCGCTGTCGCTGGACAGCCCGCTCAACGCCGAACAGCGCCAGCAACTGTCGATCGCCCACGACTCCGGCAAGGTGCTGGTGGAACTGCTCAACGATATCCTCGATCTGTCCAAGTTCGACGCGGGCCAGTTGGAGCTGGAACGCATCCCGTTCGACCTCGGCTCGCTGGTGGAAGACACCGCCAACCTGTTGTCGCAGAACGCCGCGCCGAGTGTCGAACTGACGTGCCTGATCGATCCGCAGTTTCCGGCCCAAGTGCTCGGCGACCCGACACGTGTGCGACAGATCGTCAGTAATCTGCTGTCCAACGCCTTGAAGTTCACGCGCTTCGGCCGCGTGGATGTGCGCCTCAGCGCCCAGGACGGCCGAGTGAAAGTCGAAGTGTGCGACACCGGGATCGGCATTGCCCAGGACGCGCAGGTGAAGATCTTCCAGCCGTTCACACAGGCCGGCGCGGGCATCACCCGCCAGTTTGGCGGCACCGGCCTGGGCCTGGCGTTGACCCATAACCTGTGCGAAGCAATGCACGGCCGGCTGAGCATCAGTTCCGAAGTCGGCTTCGGCAGCCAGTTCTGCGCCGACCTGCCGCTGCCCGCCCATTCGCCCGTGACCCGGCTCGCGCCGTTGGTGGGCGAAGTCATTGTAATCACCAACGGCGACAATGGCCTGACGGAGCTGCTCAGCACCCTGCTACCTCACTGGGGGCTGACGCCGCATTGCTATTCTCTTGATGAGGACTTGAGCGGAAAAACCCCTGATTTGCTAATCACAGATTGCCCGGAGTGCCTGTTTCGCCTGCGGCCGGCCATCACGGCGCCGATCCTGCTGGTGACCGCCTATGGCAATTTCATGCCCAGCGAGGAAGTCGCGGCCTTCGCGCCGTTGCAGCAACAGGCGCGCCCTTTGAGCCGCAACGCGCTGTACCAGATCCTGCAACGCAATCTGCGCAGCGATCCGCGCTTGATCCAAGATCCGATCCCGCTGGACGCCGCGCCCCTCGCCCACCGGGCACGTATCCTGCTGGTGGAGGACAACCCGGTCAATCAACTGGTGGCCAAGGGCATGCTCAGCAAGTTGGGCTGCGAAGTGATCGTCGCCGCCCATGGTGGCGAAGCGCTCAAGTTCCTCGAAGAACAGCGCTTCGACATGGTGCTGATGGACTGCAACATGCCGGTGATGGATGGCTACGAGGCCAGTCGGCAGATTCGTCGCAGCGGGCGTTGGCCGGACCTGCCCATTGTGGCTTTGACCGCCAACGCGCTGTCGGAAGAACGCGAGCGTTGCCGGGCGGCGGGGATGAATGACTACCTGGCCAAGCCGTTTCGCCGCGAAGAACTCAATGCGTTGCTGGACCTGTGGGTGCCTAAGACGACAAGCCTCTGATCTGCGTGAGCAATTGGTCCAAGCCCTCGCGCAGGGCGTCGGCCTGGTTGAGGTCGACGCCGCTGTCGCACAGCAAGCGGGTTTTCAATTGATGGGCCTGGTCGCGCCGTTGCACACCGGTTTTGCTCAGGCTCAAATGCACTTCACGCTCATCCTGCGCGCTGCGCTGGCGCCTCACTAACCCAAGCTGCTCCAGGCGTTTGAGCAGCGGCGTCAGCGTGCCCGAATCGAGCATCAGGCGCTCGCCCAGGGCCTTGACCGTGGGTTGGGCCGGGGTTGCTTGGTGCCATTCCCACAACACCAGCATCACTATGTATTGCGGGTAGGTCAGGCCCAATTGATCGAGCATTGGTTTGTAGGCGCGGGTCACCGCCCGTGACGCGGCGTAGAGCTTGAAGCACAGCTGGTTGTCCAGGGCCAGGGACACGGTGGGCAGGTCGGTCATTTGAGCAGGGCTTCGATCTCTTGGGTCAACTCCTGGGGCTTGGTGGTTGGCGCAAAACGCTTGACCACCAAGCCGTCGCGACCGATGAGGAACTTGGTGAAGTTCCACTTGATGCCCTTGGAACCCAGCAGACCCGGAGCCTGCTTTTTCAACTGCACGAACAGCGGGTGGGCAGCGCTGCCATTGACGTCGATCTTCTTGAACAACGGAAAGCTGACGCCGAAATTCAGCTCACAGAACTCGGAAATTGCACTTTCATTGCCCGGTTCCTGCTTGCCGAACTGGTTGCACGGAAACCCCAGCACCACCAGGCCCCGGTCCTTGTACTGCTGCCAGAGTTGCTCCAAGCCTTTGTACTGCGGGGTGAAGCCGCATTTGCTGGCGGTGTTGACCACCAGAATGGCCTTGCCGGCGAAGTCGGCCAAGGTCTTTTGCTCACCCTTGATGGTGGTGCAAGGGATGCTCAGCAGGTTGTCGCTCATGGCAATGCCTCGAATATGGGGAAAGAAAGGAAAACATAGCGAGCAATTTAATTGTGTGCAATTGAATTGATCAAACTGATAACCCGGTATACATCGCCCCTGCACAAGACACAGGGGCGACTCATGCTCAGCGCGGTACGAGGTCCAGGCACACCGAATTGATGCAATAGCGCAGGCCGGTCGGCTGCGGGCCGTCCGGGAACACATGCCCCAGGTGTGCATCGCACTTGGCGCAGGTGACTTCGGTGCGGATCATGCCGTGGCTGATATCGCGGATCTCGATCATCGCGTTTTCGCCAATCGGTGCGTAGAAGCTAGGCCAGCCGCAGCCGGAATCAAATTTGGTCGTAGAGTCGAACAGCGGCTCATTGCAGCAGACGCAGTGATACACACCGTCGGTCTTGGTGGCATTGTACTTGCCGGAAAACGGCCGTTCGGTGCCCTTCAGGCGGCACACGTTGTATTGCTCCGGATCGAGCATCGCTTTCCATTCATCAATGGTTTTCTGCAGCTTTTCCATCAGTACACCTCGGCAACTGAAAAACCCTGATCTGTGTCTTTTCCAGGGATCAGGCGGCACGTATGATTGCGCCTCTTCAACCCGGCAGTCTGGCACCCGCGTTAGCTGCATTCAAACGTATTTATGGGTGCGACCAACGCAGGATTCTCAGCACGGTAGGCGCCGCACCGTCTGGATAGTTCATTTTCAGGATCACATCGCCATGCAGGTCAGCAAATCGAACAAGCTCGCCAACGTCTGCTACGACATTCGCGGCCCAGTGCTCAAGCACGCCAAACGCCTGGAAGAGGAAGGCCATCGCATCCTCAAGCTGAACATTGGCAACCCGGCGCCCTTTGGTTTCGAAGCGCCGGACGAAATCCTCCAGGACGTGATCCGCAACCTGCCCACCGCCCAGGGCTACAGCGATTCCAAAGGCCTGTTCAGTGCGCGCAAGGCGGTGATGCAGTACTACCAGCAGAAACAGGTCGAAGGGGTCGGCATCGAGGACATCTACCTGGGCAACGGCGTGTCCGAACTGATCGTGATGTCGATGCAGGCCTTGCTCAACAATAGCGACGAAGTGTTGGTGCCGGCACCGGACTACCCGCTGTGGACCGCTGCGGTGACCCTGGCCGGTGGCCGCCCGGTACACTACCTGTGCGACGAAGGCGCCGACTGGTTCCCGGACCTGGCCGACATCAAGGCCAAGATCACCCCGAACACCAAAGCCCTGGTGATCATCAACCCGAACAACCCGACCGGCGCCGTGTACTCGCGGGAAGTGCTGCTGGGCATGCTCGAACTGGCGCGCCAGCACAACCTGGTGGTGTTCTCCGACGAGATCTACGACAAGATCCTCTACGACGATGCCGTCCACATCTGCACCGGCTCCCTGGCGCCGGACCTGCTGTGCCTGACCTTCAACGGCTTGTCCAAGTCTTACCGCGTGGCGGGTTTCCGCTCCGGCTGGGTCGCCATCTCCGGGCCTAAGCACAACGCCCAGAGCTACATTGAAGGCATCGACATGCTGGCCAATATGCGCCTGTGCGCCAACGTACCGAGCCAGCACGCGATCCAGACTGCCCTGGGTGGTTACCAGAGCATCAACGATCTGCTGTTGCCTCAAGGCCGCCTGTTGGAGCAACGCAACCGTACCTGGGAACTGCTCAACGATATTCCCGGCGTCAGCTGCGTGAAGCCGATGGGTGCGCTGTACGCCTTCCCACGCATCGACCCGAAAGTCTGCCCGATCCTCAACGACGAGAAGTTCGTGCTCGACCTGCTGCTGTCGGAAAAGCTGCTGGTGGTCCAAGGCACGGCGTTCAACTGGCCGTGGCCGGATCACTTCCGCGTGGTGACCTTGCCGCGTGTGGATGACCTGGACATGGCCATCGGTCGCATCGGCAACTTCCTCAAGTCCTATCGCCAGTAACGACTATGCCGCTGTACGACCGCGATCTGGTCGTACAGCGATTATCTGGCAACACTTCTCTGCCCATTCTCCCGCGCAGCACTGCGGTTGCCCCTCTCCCGGCGCTTGCCCCCTATAATCAAAGGGCCGCGGGGCAACAAGAGGCTGATCAGACGGAGGATTGCAGGTGGGAAATTCCCTTCAAGACTCTACCTTCAGGCTGTAGGACACAGTTTGAAATAGTCGCTCGGTTGAATCACCCCAGGCCGCACCTTATATACCCCGCAGTACGCGACATATTTAGCATGAGGAGAACTCTACAACCATGATGCGCATCCTGCTGTTCTTGGCCACTAACCTGGCGGTCGTGCTGATTGCCAGCATCACCCTGAGCCTTTTCGGCTTCAACGGGTTCATGGCGGCCAACGGGGTTGATCTGAACCTCAATCAGCTGCTGATCTTCTGTGCGGTCTTTGGTTTTGCCGGCTCGCTGTTCTCGCTGTTCATCTCCAAGTGGATGGCGAAGATGAGCACCAGCACCCAGGTCATCACTCAGCCACGCACCCGGCATGAGCAATGGTTGCTGCAGACCGTCGAGCAGTTGTCCCGCGAGGCCGGTATCAAGATGCCCGAGGTCGGGATCTTCCCGGCCTATGAAGCGAACGCCTTTGCCACCGGCTGGAACAAGAACGACGCGCTCGTTGCAGTGAGCCAGGGCATGCTGGAGCGCTTCTCTTACGATGAAGTGAAGGCGGTGCTGGCCCACGAAATCGGCCACGTGGCGAACGGTGACATGGTCACCCTGGCGCTGGTCCAGGGCGTGGTGAACACCTTCGTGATGTTCTTCGCGCGGATCATCGGCAACTTCGTCGACAAGGTGATCTTCAAGAACGAAGAAGGCCGCGGCATTGCCTACTACGTGGCGACCATCTTCGCTGAACTGGTGCTGGGCTTCCTGGCCAGCGCGATCGTGATGTGGTTCTCGCGCAAGCGGGAATTCCGTGCAGACG
Source organism: Pseudomonas emilianonis (assembly GCF_023072625.1). Taxonomy (NCBI): domain Bacteria; kingdom Pseudomonadati; phylum Pseudomonadota; class Gammaproteobacteria; order Pseudomonadales; family Pseudomonadaceae; genus Pseudomonas; species Pseudomonas emilianonis. The sequence goes on along the minus strand of NZ_JAKNRV010000050.1, from coordinate 6,130 downwards.
AAGCCGGCGCCCGCCTGGCCGGCACCGGGGCGATGATTGCAGCCTTGCAGCACCTGCGCTCCGAACAGGGCCTGCCGGTGCATATGCCGGACAGCCTGACCGCCTTTGGCATCAACGGCGGCATCAAGCAGGGCCTGGCACGCATGTTCATGAGCCACCCGCCGCTGGAAGAGCGGATTGACGCACTGCGTCGTCGCGGCTGACCGCTTGGCAGCGAAACGGAAAGGGGCGATCTGATCGCCCCTTTTTTGTGGGCGCCTCGCCAGCCCCCTAATCAGCGCCTTGTGAGTTGGTAGGCTCGCTCTTCCAACCGGGTTACGCCGTCTTGAACGAACTTCCAGCTCTCACCCAGGACGTCCTGCTCCTCAAGGACTTCGAGGGCCCAGTGCGCCCCCAGCAGCAATTTCACCTCATCATCGGTCACCGCAAACGGTGGGCCGGCCTTTTGCGCCTGGTCATAGTCGAGGGTAATCAGTAACCCCTTACAACCAGCCCCCAGAAGAACATTGAGGTGCTCGGTGTAACGCGCCCGCATCAGCGGCGGCAACGCGATCAACGCCGCGCGGTCATAAAGCGCCGTGCAATCGCGCAACGCATCCGCGTCCAGCGCGAAAAAATCACCGCACCACACCTCGATCACATCCGCCTGGTACACCTTGAACACGCCGTGCTGGCTGATACGCGGTGTCAGCCCCTGCTCGCTGAAGAATGCCTCAACCGCCTGCTCCGACAGCTCCACCCCGAGCACACGATGCCCTTGGCTCGCCAGCCATACCAGATCCAGGCTCTTGCCACACAAAGGCACTAGCACCTTTGCCCCTTGCGCAAGGGCCAGCCGCGGCCAGTGCCGTTGCAGGTACGGGTTGACCTCGGGCAAGTGAAAGCCGATCTGGTTGCGCGCCCAGCGCTCCCGCCAAAACTGAGAGTCCATACATCACCCTAAAAATTCGATCAAAAAGCGCTAAAACTTATATTAGATTTAGATCATTGATCTGATTGAAGATAGGGCATGTTAACCCTGAGGGCCCTTCTTATGCTCCCCACTCTGTTTATCTCCCATGGTTCGCCCATGCTCGCCCTGCAACCCGGCGCCAGCGGCCCGGCCCTTCAGCGCCTGGCGGCTGAACTGCCACGGCCGAAGGCGATTGTGGTGGTGTCGGCGCACTGGGAAAGCCAGGAATTGCTGGTCAGCGGTAGCGCCGCACCGGAAACCCTGCATGACTTCGGCGGCTTTCCCGCCGAACTGTTTGCCGTGCAGTACCCAGCGCCGGGCGACCCGCAATTGGCGCGCGACATCGTCGAGTTACTGCACGCCGATGGCTTGAGTGCGCGCATCGATGAGCGCCGCCCCCTAGACCACGGCACCTGGGTGCCGCTGTCGCTGATGTACCCGGCGGCGGATATCCCGGTGGTGCAAGTGTCCTTGCCCAGCCGTATGGGCCCTGCCCTGCAGACCCGGGTCGGTCACGCCCTCGCCGGCCTGCGTGAACAAGGCGTGTTGCTGATCGGCTCCGGCAGCATCACCCACAATCTCGGTGAGCTGGACTGGCACGCCGGGCCCGAAAGCATCGAACCGTGGGCGCGGGCGTTCCGTGACTGGATGGTGGACAAGCTCGCGGCCAACGACGAGGCCGCATTGCACGATTATCGCCGCCAAGCGCCCAACGCCGTGCGCAGCCATCCCAGTGATGAGCATTTACTGCCGCTCTACTTTGCGCGGGGCGTCGGGGGCAACTTCAGCGTGGCGCACCAAGGCTTCACCATGGGCGCGCTGGGCATGGACATCTATCGCTTCGACTGACGCAGATCTCAATGCGAGGGCAAGCCCAGAGTGTGGGCTGCCCGGAAAGCGAGCGCGATTCAAGAAGAAAACCCGGAAGCCCTCACCCGCGTGAGCCTTCCGGTTTTTTTGCATCGCCAGGATTGAAAGGGGCGATTCCAAAAAGCGTGGAATTGAAACTGTTACTCAGGCTCTTATCGACACCGCACTTCAGGCTTTCTTCTCATAACCTACGCCCTGAAAAGAGAATTGTATTTCCTTACCTTTACCCGCTTCACTGATAACCTGCTGCCGCCCCACCATTGAGTTCTTGTACCTGCCATAGAACCCATCACTCTTGATCTCACCAATCCTGACATTGCCCATATCATCTGTAGTAAAGGGGGCGGAAAAACTACCGCGAGTTGGTGCAATCTGCGAACTTCGATCTATTTTCGCGCCGTAGTGTTCAACGAAGCCTCTGTCTCTGCCGGACAACGCAAACTTCTGATCGACATAAATATCTTTGACATGCTGCTTGGGACCCGGCTTGTCGGGATCCGTAACATCCTGAATAAACCCCCTCAACTTATGAGCATCCCCAGGATCTCGTTCCACCGTGAGGTTATATTTATTCCCAAATTTAAAATCTACCAGTGTGCTGTTACTGGCGCCCTTTCCCCCATCAAACTCGGGGCGACCTTGTGGCGCTTTGAAATGCTCACCATTTCCAGAAAACGCAATCAGCGCCTTACCATCCCCGCGCGGCTGCATCCCAATATAGCCGCGGCCAAGAGGCCGACCTTGCGCATCATTGACGCCGAACTGCATCGCATAATAAATCCCCGCGTCCTTGCTTCCTTTTCTTTGAAGGCCTTCGTCAATACTCATTGGAAACGTAATGTTACTCAACCCAGCGCCAGGCGCGGACAGCGAATAACTCAGGCCATACAGCCCATTGGGCGATGTGGCTATTTTCTTAATTTCGAGTTTTGGATCGCTTACTTTATTAAGCGTTGACGTCGTGGTCACAGACGCCACAGACATTGATGGCGTATTTCTTCTTGAACGAGCGAGCGCAGTATCCGCAACGAGTGCGCGCTCGGCCCACTGCAAACCGTGCCCGCTTGCTTGTTCTCCCGCCAGATTAACGGGCGGTTGGCTTAGAGTATAAGTAGCAGGCTCAGGCATTGTTTGTGGAAACAACTGTGAATTATTAATATGCATAACAACTACAGCCTCTCTGGAAAAATCAATCAATAGACGTCAAGTCCGACGGTAATCCCTCGGCACGGTTACAAGCGAACCGTTCCAGCTTGAACAACTGACGAATGTAGAGTGAGAGCGATTTTTATCTTGAGCGATGCAACTCAGGTTTATCCGCAAAACCTCTTCACTTGATAGTAAAAGGTTTACGCCAAGGCAAGCTGCCAGAAAAGCCGCTCAGAGACTCGGACTTTTCCTAAATCAAATAAGATCAGTAGCTGACAGTTACGACTGACCACCGCACGACTCTCCGCGCCTATTAACGTGCTCCGCAGCCAATCTGGCTGCACTGCGTGCCACGCGCCATGCCAGTTGCAGGGCAAAAAAAATCCCCGAACCAGTCGGGGATTTTTTATGTGCGATCAATCAGCCCAGAGGCGGATCAATCTTCGCGGTAGCGACGCAGTTTGAGCTGCTTACCGGCAACGCGAGTGTCTTTCAGCTTGGTCAGCAGTTTTTCCAGACCGTCTTCCGGCAGCTCCACCAGGGAGAAGCTGTCACGGACCTGGATGCGACCGATGGCTTCACGTGCCAGGCCACCCTCGTTGAGGATAGCGCCCAGCAGGTTCTTGGCGGCGATACCGTCACGCGCGCCCAGCGCGGTACGGCAGCGAGCACGGCCTTCAGCCAATGGCACCGGAGCGCGACGCTCACGATCACCACGGTCCGGACGGTCGCCAGTACGCTCTGGACGATCACCGCGAGGAGCGTTGTTCGGTACCAGTGGGCGTTCTTTCTCGATCGCTGCCAGGGTCAGGGCCTGACCGTTGGTCGCCTTGCGCAGCAGGGCTGCAGCCAGGGCACGCGGGGTGCAACCGATATCGGCAGTCAGGCGGTCCAACAGCTCGCCGTGGGTCGATTCAGCGTCAGCCACCAGCGGCGACAGGCTGTTGGTCAGTTTCTTGATGCGGGCATCGAGAACGGCCTGGGCATCCGGCAGGCGGACCTCAGCAACCTTCTGACCGGTCACACGCTCGATCACTTGCAGCATGCGGCGCTCACGTGGCGTCACCAGCAGCAGTGCGCGACCTTCGCGACCGGCACGGCCGGTACGGCCGATACGGTGAACGTAGGACTCTGGATCGTAAGGCATGTCAACGTTGAACACGTGGGTGATACGCGGAACGTCGAGGCCGCGCGCAGCAACGTCGGTCGCCACAACGATGTCCAGACGGCCATCCTTGAGGGACTCGATCACGCGCTCACGCTGGTTCTGGGCGATGTCACCGTTCAGCGCAGCGGCTTTGTAGCCTTTGGCTTCGAGGGCACTGGCCAGGTCCAGGGTCGCTTGCTTGGTGCGCACGAACATGATCAGCGCGTCGAAGTCTTCGACTTCCAGCAGGCTCAATACAGCCGAGGTCTTCTGGTCAGCGTGAACCAACAGGTGAGCCTGTTCGATCGCGGTAACGGTCTGAGTCTTGGTCTGGATCTTCACATGTTGCGGATCGCGCAGGTGGCGTTCGGCAATGGCACGGATCGACTGCGGCAGGGTGGCCGAGAACAGCACGGTCTGACGGGTCGCTGGCAGCGCTTTGAAGATGACTTCCAGGTCATCCATGAAGCCCAGTTTCAGCATTTCGTCAGCTTCGTCCAGAACCAGGTGGTTCACGGTCGACAGGACTTTCTCGTCACGACGCAGGTGGTCGCACAGACGACCCGGGGTGGCGACAACGATCTGTGCGCCATTACGGATGGCTTTCAGTTGCGGGCCCATCGGCGCGCCGCCGTAAACGGCCACAACGGTTACACCTGGCATTTGCTTGGCGTAGGTTTCAAAAGCGGTTGCTACTTGCAGCGCCAACTCACGAGTTGGCGCCAGGATCAGGGCTTGCGGTTCGCGCTTGGCAGGATCGATGCAGTGCAGGATAGGCAGGGCGAACGCGGCGGTTTTACCGGTACCGGTTTGCGCCTGGCCAATCATGTCCTGGCCGGCCATGATGATCGGGATCGATTGCTGCTGAATCGCCGAAGGTTCTTCGTAGCCAGTCGCAATGACGGCAGCAAGAATGTTCGGGTTAAGATTAAAAGCGGCGAAGCCGCCGGTTTCCTGGGTCATGGGTCTGCCTCTAAGTGCATCCGCAAAGACCCATGCTCCAAAGCTGCGCGTGCCGTGTTGAGACTCAAGAGTCGCCCTGGCTGCTTTGTCGGCGGGGATTTGCGAAAACGAATGAATGAAAAAGATTCGTCAAGGAAGAGTCCGCTGTACGGACGTGCAGCCGAAGCTGACTTCGGGGAATTGCGCTACCTAAACGCGGCCCGGTTAAAGGCCGGCGCGCACTATACCGGAAATAGCTGAAAAAGGGAGCTTTTTTTATCGCAAAGCACCGATAAACCGCGCTGCTTCACCGTCTTTGCGCAGATGAGCGCCAAGGTCTATTTTTCAAGTGCCCGGTCTTGTTGGTTAAAACGCTTAAACGGTTCACCCGTCCACTCAGACCCTTTGGTCCGAAACCCTTCCCTGCGCCCGAGGGCACACCCGATGAATCAAGCCAGCAGCAGCCTCGTCAGCCGTGAATACAAGGACCATGTCCTGCTGTTGGGCCTGGATCGGGTCGCCAAGCGCAATGCCTTTAACCTGGAACTACTCAACGAACTGAGCCTGGCCTATGGCGAATTTGATCGAAATGACGATGCGCGGGTGGCCGTGGTGTTCGCCCACGGCGACCACTTCACCGCCGGGCTGGACCTGGCCAACGTCAGTGGGGTGATGGCGGGAGGTTGGCAACCGCCACTCGGGGGCTGCGATCCCTGGGGCGTGTTCGCTGGCCCACGGGTCAGCAAACCGGTGATCGTCGCCGCCCAGGGCTACTGCCTGACCCTTGGTATCGAGTTGATGCTGGCGGCGGATATCAATCTTTGCGCGAGCAACACCCGCTTCGCGCAGATGGAAGTACAACGTGGGATCTTTCCATTTGGCGGTGCGACGTTGCGCTTTCATCAGATTGCCGGCTGGGGCAACGCGATGCGCTGGCTGCTCACCGGCGATGAGTTCGATGCCCACGAAGCCCTGCGCCTAGGGTTGGTGCAGGAGGTGATGGCCAGCGAAGACCTGCTGCCGCGCGCCATCGAACTGGCCAGCCGCATCGCACGCCAGGCACCGCTCGG
>NZ_JAKNRV010000509.1:0-2858 GCF_023072625.1 Pseudomonas emilianonis | reverse complement strand
CATGGGCAGGCGGCCGGTATCGGCCAGCGGCACCACGCGGGCGCCAGGGGCGATGCCCGCCAGGCTGCCAACTGGCATCAGGAAAATCTTGCTGCCGGAAAAACCCATCACCTCGGCTTCGACCTGCACCGGGTGGTAGCTGTCGTCGTTGATCACCAGGCAGCGACTGCCCATGGCGGCGCGCAGGCCTTCGGCTTCGAGGGTCAGGCCAACCATGCGCAGCAAGCGCCCTTCGAGGATCGGCTGGCCGGGCAACTTGGTGGCCTCGACATACCCGCTCAGGCGCTTGGCGAAGCTGGTGCGATCAAGGCGCATCGGGGGCGTCCAGGTCCACGCTCATGTCAGGTTCGGCCGGGTTCAGGACCTGCTCGTGAACCTGGTCCAGCAACTGGGCCATGATCTGGCTGATGCGCGTTTCCACCGTGGCGTCGATGCGGCTGTATTCGGTCTCGACGCGGCAACCACCGGGCTGCAGCGCGGCATCTTCGACGATGCGCCAGGTTTCTTCATGGCGCTCGCGCAGGGCTTTGACCTGTTCGAAATCCTGCGGGTTGATGTGCAGCCGCACATTGCCGACACCCAGGGGCAGCAGCTTGAGGGCTTCACGCATGACGCTTTCGATCTGACTGGAGTCCAGCACCAGCTCACGCTGGATCACCTGGCGGGCGATGTGCTCGACCAACCCGACCATGGCTTTTTCGATCTGCGAATCCTGCTCGGCGATGGGTTCGAACAGGCTGCCCATCAGGCGTTCGAGGCTGGCCAGCTTGACGCTCAAGGCGGCCTCGGCTTCCTGGCGCACCTTGAGCGTGGTGCTGCGAAAACCATCTTTTTCACCAGCGGCGAAGCCTTCGTTGTAGGCCTCCTGGCGAATGCTTTCCAACTCTTCAAGGGTCAGCGGCTGGACTTCATCCAGCGGCACTTCTTCCATTTCCACCGGTGTTTCCACCACTGGCTCAGGTTCGGGCTCCGGCACATGCGGGTCGAAGCTAGGCAACGACCAGATGTCGAACCCGCCCACGTCCCGCGCGCGAATCAGATCGCTGGGCGTCTCATCTTTGTTCGACATGGAAAGCGCCTTAGATCATTTCTTCGCCGCCCTTCCCGCCGAGAACGATTTCTCCGGCTTCGGCCATACGGCGGGCAATCGTGAGGATTTCCTTCTGAGCGGTTTCCACGTCGCTGACGCGTACCGGGCCTTTGGCTTCCAGGTCGTCGCGCAACAGTTCGGAGGCGCGCTTGGACATGTTCTTGAAGATCTTCTCCTTGACGCCTTCGTCCGAACCCTTGAGGGCCAGCACCAGCACGTCGGAGGAGACTTCGCGCAGCAGCGCCTGGATGCCACGGTCGTCGACATCGGAGAGGTTGTTGAACACGAACATGAGGTCTTCGATCTGGCCGGACAGGGTGTCGTCGATCTCGCGGATCGAGTCCATCAACTGGCCTTCGACCGAGCTGTCGAGGAAGTTCATGATGTCGGCTGCGCGCTTGATACCGCCCAAGGTGGTGCGCGCAGCATTCGAGTTGCCCGAGAACTGCTTCTCGAGAATCGTGTTGAGTTCTTTCAGGGCCGCCGGCTGCACGGTGTTTAACGACGACACGCGCAGGATGATGTCCAGGCGCACTTTGTGGTCGAAGTGGCCGAGCACTTCGCCGGCCTGGTCGGGGTCGAGGTACGCCACCACGATCGCCTGGATCTGCGGGTGCTCGAAGCGGATCACGTCGGCGACGGCACGCGGTTCCATCCATTTCAGGCTGTCGAGGCCGCTGGTGTTGCCGCCCAGCAGGATGCGGTCGATCAGGCCGTTGGCTTTGTCTTCGCCGAGGGCCGAGGTGAGCATCTTGCGGATGTAGCTGTCGGAGCCGACGCCCAGACTGGTCTGGTCGCCGACGATCTCGACGAACTCGCTCATCACCTGCTCGACCTGCTCACGGTGAACGTTGCGCATCTGCGCCATGGCCACGCCCACGCGCTGGACCTCTTTGGGGCCCATGTGGCGCAGCACTTGTGCGGCGTCGGTTTCACCCAGGGACAGCAGCAGGACTGCGGCTTTGTCGACCTTGGTGAGTTTGGCAACAGCGGCTCGACTATCACTCATCTGCGTTAATCCACTCTTTCACGACCTGGGCCACACGGCCCGGGTCTTCTGCCACCAGACTCTTGATTGCGTTCAACTGAGCGTCATAGCCTTCGCTCGGGCTTGGCAACAGGATGCTTTGCGGACCGCCGAGGCTGACGCGGTCGTTGGCCAGTTCGCCGTCCAGGCCGCCCATGCCACCCAACTCGACATCGCTGCCAGCGAAGGTTGCCAGTTGTTTCTTGCCACTGCCGGTGATGTTGTTGAGCACCGGACGCAGCACGCCGAACACCAGCAGTACGATGAACAACACGCCCAGCACTTGCTTGACGATGTCCCAGAACCACGGCTGGGTGTAGAACGCCGCTTCAGCGATGACTTCGCCACGCTCGGCGGAGAACGGCATGTTGATCACGCTGACGCTGTCACCCCGGCTGGCGTCGAAACCGACGGCATCCTGCACCAGGCGAGTGAAGCGCGCCAATTCGTCGGCGCTCCACGGGGCGCGTGTGACGGCGCCATCAGCGGCGGCGATCTTGACCTGATCATCGACCACCACCGACACCGACAGGCGATTGATTCGGCCCTGTTGCTGCTTGGTGTGGCTGATGGAACGGTCGAGTTCGAAGTTCTTGGTCGACTGGTTACGCTTGTCCGCCGGGTAGGGCGCGAGCATCGGCTGACCGGTAGCCGGATCCATGATCTGCTGACCGTTGGCGTCCAGCAGTGGCTGGCCAGCGGCAATGGCGCCAGCGGTCGCGGCCGCACCGCCGGTGGTCT
>NZ_JAKNRV010000508.1:0-2876 GCF_023072625.1 Pseudomonas emilianonis | reverse complement strand
CGGTGCGCGACGCGGCCCAAGCCTTGCTCGAGCGCTGGCCGGATCACGTCAGCCCGCTGCTGGACCGATGGCTCCGGCATGGGCAGCAATACGGCCAAGTGTGACGCCTGTTTCACTTATCCGACCAACATATGTATCAAGCTGGTTATACTCCGAAGACTGTACGAAATTGGATCAGGCCATGTCAGAAGTTGCCCACACCACCGCACCGCTGACCGCACCACCGGTTATTCGGGCGCTGCTCGCGAAGCTCTCCATCAGCTACACGGAAGTCGCCGAACATCCGGGCCTGAACCCTGCACGAAAGGTCCAGGCGGTGCTGCTGGAGGATGCGGTGGGCGCACTTATGGTGCTGTTCCCTCAAAGCCAGTTGCTCGACCTCAACCGCCTCACCGAACTCACCGGCCGCCACCTGACGTCGGTGTCACCGGAGCGTATCGAACGCATGCTGGGCAAGCACGACCTGAGCCTGCTGCCCGGCCTGCCGGCGCTGACCAGTTCACCTTGCCTGTATGAAGGCAGCCTGCTGAATGAGCCGAGCCTGCTGGTTCACTCGGGTGAAGCCGGTTTGCTGCTGGAGATCGCCAGCGTCGACTTCAAGACCATGCTGACCAAGGCCAGCGCCGCGCAATTCGGCGAGCCGCTGAGCAACATCCGTCCCAACCTCGACCGGCCCAATGATGACCGCGAGGAGATCTCGCAGGCCATGCAGGCGTTTACCGCCCGACGCATCCAACAGCGCCTGGAAGCGACCATCGAGATTCCACCGCTGGCCGACACCGCGCAGAAGATCATCAAACTGCGCGTCGACCCCAACGCCACCATCGAAGACATCACCAGCGTGGTCGAAACCGACCCGTCGCTGGCCGCCCAAGTAGTCAGCTGGGCCGCCTCGCCCTATTACGCCTCGCCGGGCAAAATCCGCTCGGTGGAAGACGCGATCGTGCGTGTGTTGGGCTTCGACCTGGTGATCAACCTGGCGCTGGGCCTGGCCCTGGGCAAAACCCTGAGTCTGCCCAAGGACCATCCGCACCACGCCACACCGTACTGGCACCAGTCGATCTACACCGCCGCCGTCATCGAAGGCCTGACCCGCGCGATGCCGCGCGCGCAACGCCCGGAAGCCGGCTTGACCTACCTGGCCGGCCTGCTGCACAACTTTGGTTATCTGCTGCTGGCCCACGTATTCCCGCCGCACTTCTCGCTGATCTGCCGACACCTGGAGGTCAACCCGCACCTGTGCCACAGCTTTGTGGAGCAACACTTGTTGGGGATCAGCCGCGAGCAGATCGGCGCCTGGTTGATGCGCTACTGGGACATGCCGGACGAACTGTCCACCGCCCTGCGCTTCCAGCACGATCCGTTCTACGACGGCCAATACGCCGAGTACCCGAATCTGGTGTGCCTGGCCGTGCGCCTGCTGCGCAGCCGAGGCATCGGGTCCGGGCCGGATGAAACCATCCCCGACGAGTTGCTTGAACGTTTGGGCTTGAGCCATGACAAGGCTGAAGAAGTCGTGGCCAAGGTGCTGGATGCCGAGGTGCTGTTGCGCGAATTGGCCTCGCAGTTCAGCCAGGGCTGAATCGGTAGCTTGTTAGATCGCTATCGGGGGCAAGCCCCCTCCCACATTTTGATCTGCGAACACGGTCAAGTGTGGGAGGGGGCTTGCCCCCGATGAATCCACCTCGGTCTACTTCTTTTTCTTCGGCTTCAAATACTTGGTCAACCCCTGGAACCAGATCACCAGCGCCGGGTTGCCCTTGATCTGAATCGACTTGTCTTGAATCCCCGTCATGAACGCCAGTTGCTTGTTCTTCGCCTGCATCGTGGCGAAGCCGTAGGCGGCATCTTTAAAGGCAATGGCGAAGGCCGGCGCGGGGTGAACACCCGAACGGCTGGTGATGCGCTGGTCTTTGACGATGAAATGACGGGCAACCTTGCCGTCGAGGGTCTGCAACTGGAACGCCAGGTCTTTGTCACCCAACTGCTGCTGGAACGCAGGGTTGGTGCGACTGGCTTTGCCCATCATCAGGCCCAGTACCCAGAGGAGAAAACGAAATTTCATGCACACGGCCTCGGTGTAATTATTGAGTGGCCGCAGCAGTGTAGCAATTTGCCGAAAGAACGCCACCGACCTCGCGCTTTAGCGGGAGATCGGTTGGCGTTTAACGCTTATAGCAACAACTTGCTTATACGTTCGGGCAAGGTACCGGTGCCCAGTCGGCCAGGTTTGGATCGCGGCAAGTGCCTTCGATCTGCGCTTTACCGGCGTTGGCGACCTGCTTGCTTTCAGCTTGCTTGGTCTGGGCAGTCTGGAAGGTTTTTTCGGTGGCGACCGCTTCTTTCGGCACCACAGGCAGCGGCGGACGCTTGGTCACGACTTTGCTGGTCGATTTGCCTTTCTTGGCCGGTACGACCGCCGGAGTGGCATCCGCTGTCGCCACGGTGACCACGTCGTTGCGCTGCACGCCAACCTGTTGCAGGTCTTTCTCGTAAGCCTGGGTGTAGTTGTTCAGGTCTTCACTGGCTTTGCCATTGACCGCGACGATCAGGTCATTGGATTCCTTCAGGCCGGAAACGATTTCCGCCAGGCGCTTGCGGCCTTCGGTGTCGTTGACGGTCTTGGCTTTACGGTCGGCCACCAGCTTGGTGAACGCGCTCTGGTAGCACTGCTGGGAGGCCTTGGCATAGGCGGTGCTGCGATCGATGTCGGAGGCGCTTTTGTTCACGTCAGCCGCGTAGGACGCAATGCGCTGGTTGTCATCGGCTACCTGCTTCTGACGCTCGGTGTAGTAACCCGCCGCGCCGCCGACCAGGGCGCCACCCGCAGCACCAATCGCTGCGTTACGGCCGCGCTTCTCGGAGTCGCCGGTCAG
>NZ_JAKNRV010000507.1:0-2900 GCF_023072625.1 Pseudomonas emilianonis | reverse complement strand
GCGCTGGTTTTGGCACGGTCGCTGGGATGATCGGCGCGGTGCCGTTACGCTTGTCTTCCGCTTCCTGAGCCTGAGCGGCGTCGTTGGCGCGCTCTTCCGCGGTGCGGTTGTCGCTGAACACCAGCAGCAGGTAGCGGCTGCGGTTCAGCGCGGCAGTCGGCACGGCGCGGACGATAGCGAAGGGCTGGCCGGAGTCGTGGATCACTTCCTTGACCGTCGCCACCGGATAACCCGCCGGGAAGCGCTGGCCCAGGCCGGAACTGACCAGCAGGTCGCCTTCCTTGATATCGGCCGTGTCGGCCACATGACGCAGCTCAAGACGCTCCGGATTACCCGTACCGCTGGCAATCGCGCGCAGGCCGTTGCGGTTGACCTGCACCGGAATGCTGTGGGTAGTGTCCGTCAGCAGTAATACCCGCGAAGTGTAGGGCATCAACTCGACCACCTGGCCCATCAGGCCACGGGCATCGAGTACCGGCTGGCCAAGGACGACCCCGTCGCGTTCACCCTTGTTGATGATGATGCGATGGGTAAAGGGGTTGGGGTCCATGCCGATCAACTCGGCGACTTCGACCTTCTCGTTGACCAGCGCGGAGGAGTTGAGCAACTCGCGCAGCCGAACGTTCTGCTCGGTGAGGGCCGCCAGCTTTTGCATGCGCCCCTGCAGCAGCAGGTTTTCAGTCTTGAGTTTTTCGTTCTCGGCGACCAGCTCGGTGCGGCTGCCGAATTGGCTGGCCACGCCCTGGTAGAGACGTTGTGGCAGGTCGGTGATCCAGTAAGTCTGCATCAACACCAGCGACATCTGGCTACGCACGGGCTTGAGCAGTGCAAAGCGGGCATCGACCACCATCAGCGCGACCGAAAGCACGACCAGCACCAATAAGCGCACGCCCAATGAGGGGCCTTTGGCGAAAAGCGGTTTAATAGGCCGCTCCTCCCAGGCAAATGTTCTCTCTATTCATACGGCATCTAACCGGCCTGGATGCAGATTGAAGAAGATAAACGCCAACAGGCAGCACTGCAAAGTGCTGCCTGCGGGCGAAACATGGGCTTACCAGCAACCACTTATTCGCTGGAGAGCAGGTCCATGGTGTGTTTATCCATCATTTCCAGTGCACGGCCACCGCCACGGGCGACGCAGGTCAGCGGGTCTTCGGCGACGATCACCGGCAGACCGGTTTCCTGGGCCAGCAACTTGTCGAGGTCGCGCAGCAAAGCGCCACCACCGGTCAGTACCAGGCCACGCTCGGCGATATCGGAAGCCAGCTCCGGCGGCGATTGCTCCAGGGCGCTCTTCACCGCCTGAACGATGGTGGCCAGGGACTCTTGCAGAGCTTCCAGCACTTCATTGGAGTTCAGGGTGAAGGCGCGCGGCACGCCTTCGGCCAGGTTGCGACCGCGAACATCGACTTCGCGCACTTCGCCGCCCGGATAAGCGGTGCCGATTTCCTGCTTGATGCGTTCGGCGGTGGATTCGCCGATCAGGCTGCCGTAGTTGCGACGCACATAAGTGATGATCGCTTCGTCGAAGCGGTCGCCGCCAACACGGACGGATTCGGCATACACCACACCGTTCAGGGAAATCAGGGCGATTTCAGTGGTACCACCACCGATATCCACCACCATCGAACCGCGCGCTTCTTCAACCGGCAGGCCGGCACCGATCGCAGCAGCCATTGGCTCTTCGATCAGGAACACTTCACGGGCACCGGCACCAAGCGCCGATTCACGGATGGCACGACGCTCCACCTGGGTGGACTTGCATGGAACGCAGATCAGCACACGAGGGCTGGGCTGCAGAAAGCTGTTTTCGTGAACCTTGTTGATGAAGTACTGCAGCATCTTCTCGCAGACACTGAAGTCGGCGATCACGCCGTCTTTCATCGGACGAATGGCAGCGATATTGCCTGGTGTTCGGCCGAGCATACGCTTGGCCTCGGTGCCAACGGCAACGACACTTTTCTGATTACCATGGGTCCGAATAGCCACAACCGATGGCTCATTCAGGACGATACCGCGCTCGCGCACGTAAATAAGGGTGTTGGCAGTGCCCAGGTCAATGGAAAGATCGCTGGAAAACATGCCACGCAGTTTCTTGAACATGGGGAAAGGACCCTAGGCAACGCGTGGGTAAAAAAGTGCGGCAAACTCTAACAACGACAGGGATTTTGGGCAAGGCACCAATGTGTTAAATTGGCCGACTTTCTAAGCACCAACCCCCACAATCGCGGCCATATGACCGTAGAAATGCGGTAGTGTTCCGACAATCTAACACACGGACGCCCTCCGTTCTGTTTTCCACTGGAGAATCCCATGGCGCTTGAACGCTCCGACGTGGAAAAAATCGCACATCTGGCCTCGCTTGGCCTGAATGATGCCGATCTTCCACAGACCACCGCAGCCCTGAACAGCATTCTCGGGCTGGTTGACCAAATGCAGGCCGTGAATACCGACGGCATCGAGCCCCTGGCTCACCCGCTGGAAGCCAACCAGCGCCTGCGCGCAGACGTCGTGACCGAAGTCAATCATCGCGAGGCCTACCAGTCCATCGCGCCAGCGGTCGAAAACGGCCTGTATCTGGTTCCGAAAGTCATCGACTAAAGGGAAAGAGCCTTTCATGCATCACATGACTCTGGCCGAGATCGCCCGCGGTCTCGCCGACAAAAAGTTTTCTTCCGAAGAGCTGACCAAGACCTTGCTGGCGCGCATCACCGCGCTCGACCCCAAGGTCAACAGCTTCATCAGCCTCACCGAGGAGCTGGCCTTGAGCCAGGCCAAGGCCTTCTACCTGGTCGGCTCCGATTACATCTGGCCGCGCACGTCGATGAAGATCGCCCGCAAGCACATTGAAAACGTACTGCACGGCAGCGTGGTCGGCGAAGACTACTACCCACTCGGCA
>NZ_JAKNRV010000506.1:0-2920 GCF_023072625.1 Pseudomonas emilianonis | reverse complement strand
ACCGTGCGCAAGCCGCCCACCACCAGGTGCAGCTCCACGCCGGCCGCCTGGGCCTGCTCGACCAACGCCTCGGCCACCGGGGCAAAGCCCCAGCACCAGGAACACATCGGGTCCATCACATAGAGCAGGCGCGCAGACATGGCTCAGACCTCGGAAGGGGTTTGCTTGTAGTTGAAGCCAATCGGGTGCGGCATATTGCGGGCCTTGGCCAGTTCAATCTGCTTTTGCCGGTCGATCGCGCTGCGACGGGTTTTCTCCGATAGCTTATCCCAGCAATGTGGACAACTGATGCCCGCCACGTAGTGCTCGGATGTACGATCTTCCACACTAACCGGTGTGCGGCAGGCATGACATTGATCGTAGTCACCTTCGCTCAAGTCGTGGCGCACGGTCACGCGGTTGTCGAACACAAAGCAGTCGCCCTGCCATTTGGTCTCGGCCTGGGGCACCTCTTCGAGGTACTTCAGGATGCCGCCCTTGAGGTGGTAAACCTCATCGTAGCCTTCGCTGAGCATATAGCTGGAGGCTTTCTCGCAACGAATGCCACCGGTGCAGAACATGGCGACTTTCTTGTGCTTGGCCGGATCGAAGTTGGCTTTGATGTAGTCGGGAAACTCGCGAAAACTGGTGGTTTTCGGGTCGATCGCGCCTTCAAAGGTGCCGATGGACACTTCGTAGTCGTTGCGGGTGTCGATCAGCAGTACTTGCGGATCGCTGATCAGCGCGTTCCAGTCCTGCGGGTCGACGTAGGTGCCGACTTTTTTGTTCGGGTCGACGCCTTCGACGCCCAGGGTCACGATCTCTTTCTTGAGCTTGACCTTGGTGCGATAGAACGGCTGCTCGTCGCAGTACGACTCTTTGTGGTCGATATCGACCATGCGCGGGTCGTTCTTCAGCCAGGCCATCAGGCCATCAATGCCTTCGCGGCTACCGGAAACGGTGCCGTTGATGCCTTCTTCGGCGATCAGCAAGGTGCCTTTGATGCCGTTGTCGACCATCGCCTGCAGCAAGGGCTCGCGCAGGGCGACGTAATCTTCGAGGGTGACGAACTTATACAGTGCCGCCACGACAATCGGTTGAGTCATGGGTGTTCTCTCCAGGTGGCTACCCTCGTAAGGGGTGAACCGGATGCAAAAAAAACGCGCCGGCTAAGCGGCGCGTTGCGGATTCTAGCAAATGCGGGGGGTCAGAAACACCCGGTCATCAGCTATGGCCGCCGGCGCAGGTCGGCGAGGCCGGGGCTGCGTCGATTTTCGCCCATTCCTCAGGCGTGTAGGTATGCAGCGCCAGCGCATGAAACTCGCTCATCAGGTCACCCAGGGTGGCGTAGACCTTCTGGTGGCGCTTGACGCGGTTAAGCCCTTCGAACTGCTGGCTGACCAGCACCGCCTTGAAGTGGGTCTGCAACCCACGGCTGTGCATGTGGCTTTCATCCAGCACGCTCAAGTGGTCCGGGCCCAGGGCGGCAAGCGCCGTTTCGATACGCTGTTGCATGGTCATTCCTGCTTACTTCTTCTTGGCCGGAGCGGCGGCTTTAGGTGTCAGCTCGTTGGTCATGTCTTCCAACAGCTTGTTCACCACCGGCACGGCGCTTTCCAGCTTGGCCTGAGTCATCTGGGCCGATTGCTGGGTCAACTGCGGCATTTTTTCCAGGACTTTCTTACCCAATGGAGATTGGTAGAACGCAACCAGGTCCTTGAGCTCGGATTCGCTGAAGTTGCTGGTGTAGAGCTTGACCATATCCGGTTTCAGTTTTGGCCAGCCGATGGCTTGGTCCAGGGCGGCATTGGCCTTGGCCTGGTAGCTGTCCAGTACGGACTGCTTGGCGGCCGGCGCTTTGGTCTGTTCGAAACGCTGGGCGAACATTTGCTGCACTTGCATGTACACCGGGGTCCCCAGCTTGTCAGCGTGGGCCAGGGTAAGGAAGGCTTCGGCACTGGCGTTGTGGCTGGCGGTATCGGCAAAAACCTGGCCGCTGGCGCAAACCAGAGCAACCGCGGTACAGATGGCACGAAGACGAGTCATCGAGTTTCCTTTTCTAGCAGGCGAGGTCAGACCCCAAGGGCGCCCATTCTGCGCCTAAAAAACCTCGCGGCTCAACCCCAGGCCTTGTCGGGCCTGGATTTGCGGTGGATGAATCCGATGAAAAGTCTTTTAGGGAACCCCCTGGGTCGATCACGGCCTAAACTGCGCAAACGAACCTGAAGGAGTGTGCCCGATGAGCCGTATCGAAACCGACAGCCTGGGAGAAGTCCAAGTCCCGGATGACGCTTACTGGGGCGCGCAGACCCAACGCTCACTGGTGAACTTCGCCATCGGCGAGCAGCGCATGCCCCTCGCGGTACTGCACGCCCTGGCCCTGATCAAGAAATCCGCCGCGCGGGTCAACAGCCGCAATGGCGACCTGCCTGCCGACATCGCGCGCCTGATCGAACAGGCCGCCGACGAAGTGCTCGACGGGCAGCATGACGACCAGTTCCCGCTGGTGGTGTGGCAGACCGGCAGCGGCACCCAGAGCAACATGAACGCCAACGAAGTGATCGCCGGGCGCGCCAACGAGCTGTCGGGCAAGGCCCGCGGCGGCAAGAGCCCGGTGCATCCGAACGATCATGTGAACCGCTCACAGAGTTCCAACGACTGCTTCCCCACCGCCATGAGCATCGCGGCGGTGCAGGCAGTCAACCAGCAACTGCTGCCCGCGATCACGCACCTGTCCGGCGGGCTGGCGGAATTGTCGGCACGCCATATGAAGCTGGTGAAGACCGGTCGCACCCATATGATGGATGCCACGCCGATCACGTTTGGTCAGGAACTCTCGGCGTTTATCGCCCAACTCGATTACGCCGAACGCGCGATCCGCAGCGCCCTGCCCCAGGTGTGCGAACTGGCCCAGGGCGGCACCGCCGTCGGCACCGGGCTC
>NZ_JAKNRV010000505.1:0-2929 GCF_023072625.1 Pseudomonas emilianonis | reverse complement strand
GCCACCAGCACTGCCGCTCCAGCGGCTGCCACCCCTGCCGGCCAAGTCGACGAAGCCGCCGCCAAGGCCGTGGTCGCGCATTACGCTGACATGGTGTTCGCGGTGTACAGCGATGCCGAATCCACAGCGAAAACCCTGCAAACCGCGATCGACACCTTCCTCGCCAATCCGAACGACGAGACCCTCAAAGCCGCCCGTACCGCCTGGGTCGCCGCCCGCGTGCCGTACCTGCAGAGCGAAGTGTTCCGCTTCGGCAACACCATCATCGACGACTGGGAAGGCCAAGTGAACGCCTGGCCCCTGGACGAAGGCCTGATCGACTACACCGACAAATCCTACGAGCACGCCCTGGGTAACCCAGGCGCCACGGCCAACATCATCGCCAACACCGAGATCCAGGTCGGCGAAGACAAGGTCGACGTCAAGGACATCACCCCGGAAAAACTCGCCAGCCTCAATGAGCTGGGCGGTTCCGAAGCCAACGTCGCCACCGGCTACCACGCCATCGAGTTTCTGCTGTGGGGCCAGGACCTGAACGGCACCGGCCCGGGCGCCGGCAACCGTCCTGCGTCGGACTACCTGACCGGTGACGGTGCAACCGGCGGCCACAACGAGCGCCGCCGCACTTATCTGCGCGCCGTGACTCAATTGCTGGTCAGCGACCTGGAAGAAATGGTCGGCAACTGGAAGCCCAACGTCGAAGACAACTACCGCGCCACCCTGGAGGCCGAACCGGCCACCGATGGCCTGCGTAAAATGCTGTTCGGCATGGGCAGCCTGTCCCTCGGCGAACTGGCCGGTGAGCGCATGAAGGTTTCCCTGGAAGCCAACTCGCCGGAAGACGAGCAGGATTGCTTCAGCGACAACACCCATAACTCGCACTTCTACGACGCCAAGGGCATCCGCAACGTCTACCTGGGCGAATACACCCGCGCTGACGGCAGCAAAATGAGCGGCGCCAGCCTGTCGTCCCTGGTGGCCAAGGCCGACCCGGCTGCCGACACCGCGTTGAAAGCGGACCTGGCGGCGACCGAAGCGAAGATCCAGGTCATGGTTGACCACGCCAACAAGGGTGAGCACTACGACCAGTTGATCGCAGCGGGCAACGACGCGGGCAACCAGATCGTGCGCGATGCCATCGCCGCACTGGTCAAGCAGACCGGCTCGATCGAAGCGGCTGCGGGCAAGCTGGGGATCAGCGACCTGAACCCGGATAACGCTGATCACGAGTTCTGATCACGGCTGACACCTAAGCGCCATTAAGAATGCCCCGACCTGCTCGGGGCATTTTTTTTCATCGGCAGTCGAAGGCATCACACCCGAATGATAAAAATCTGCGGTGACGCGGCGGGCGTCGTCAATTGAATGCCGCCCATCAGCGGCACAAGGTTATGACTGACCTCAGCCTGCGTGACCAGTCTGCGCGTCGGCTCATCCATCAAGCTCTTGTAGGGCGCAACCTGGGCGTCTGTGGCGATTCGATCCCCCACCACGCGGCGCAATCTCAGCCAGTACAGCCTGACATCTCCAGGGCGCCTGAACAGCAACTCTCCGGGAAAGTCATAACCGCCCAGTACGCCGTAGCGACAGCGGGTTACCACCTCACTCATCAAGGTTCTCAAGCGGCCGTCGGCGCCAGGCGGGAGCGCGTTGAACAGCGGCACTGCAACGGGCTCCGGACGAAAGTCCAGACGGCGATAATGCCCCGGCGCGTTCGGTAGCTGCCAACTGCCGTCGCTGAGTGTGCGGGCGGGTGGAAGTAACGAAAACGGATCGGCCAGTCGCGCTTGCGCCGTGGGCAGCCATAACTGCCAGTCCCGCAAGGTACGTATCAGCGAACGCTGGCCCAATTGGGTCAGCCCCCCCGGGTTGGCGCGATTGAACAGGATTTGGGCGAGTTCCACCTGGCAGCGGGTGGTCAACAGCGCAAACGCCTCGCGGACATAGACCGTAATCGGTTTTTTCAGGGCGACGCCACTGGCGATGACCCACAGCCCGTCACCGGTGGCAAACCTCGCCTGCCGGGGCTGATTGTAGATGCCGGAGCGCACCAGGTTTTCCAGGTCTATGAAGTACCTGGCCGGTTGCGCAGGATCACGAATGAAGACTTTATTGGGCATCGCGGCGTCCCTGGGCAAAATTGCGAAATAGCGCCGATCCATCTTGATGTACTCCTGGCCCAGCCACTGCGGATCGCCTGCAATCCGCCGATAGATGCCCCGTGTCGCATCCACTACCTCAAGCTCGGCCAGGTCGAGGGTTCTGCCCCATTCGATGAATTGTTCGTTTGGAGCACGCACGGTCGTAACCTCAGGAGCCGGGGCAATGGTGCGCGGAGGCGGCGGTGGTGGTTCGACAGGCGATGGCCGCCGTGTAATCACAGCGGGCACGTCCGGTAGATCGATCCCGTCCAGACGCCACTGAAAGCGCAGGACCGGCACGTTCAGATAGGGCTCAAAGGCCGCCGTGGAGAGCCTCAGTCGCAGGTTTTCGACCAGGGCCAGTCGATATTCGATTTCACGCCCCGCCGGGAAGTTGAACGACTCAAACACTCGCCTGGCCTGGACGTCATCCAGGCGCGGGTAGAGATCCCTGAGGGCGCGCTCCGGCGCGTTGCCGCCCTTGAGTCCGCCTACCGGATGGGAACCAACTTCCCACTGCCCCGACGCATTTTGCCGAATCGGCGAGTAGTGATATTGCGTCAGCTTGCGCGCATCCCTGAGGCGCCAGGCGGCTTTGTCGCCGTCGTCGATGATCGAATACCAATGCCCGCCGTCATTGAGGAAGTAGCGCTGGGCACCTGCGGCGTTCGAGGCGGTGTGATGCACGCCCTTACCTTCCCATCCGGCCAACGGCACCACGCCCTCGGGCTTTTTCCCCAGCGCCAGCTCCGCCGGCAACACGCGGGGCCTGGCGCTCACCGCCGGGG
>NZ_JAKNRV010000504.1:0-2944 GCF_023072625.1 Pseudomonas emilianonis | reverse complement strand
CGGGCTCAACTCGCCCCACGGCTTTGGCGAGGCGATTGCCGCCGAACTGGCGGCCTTGTCGGGCCTGCCGTTCGTGACCGCACCCAACAAATTCGCCGCCCTCTCCGGCCACGAACCGCTGGTGACCCTGCACGGCGCCCTGAAAACCCTGGCCGTGGCCCTGATGAAAATCGCCAACGACCTGCGCTTGCTGGGCTCCGGCCCGCGCGCCGGGCTGGCAGAAGTCAAACTGCCGGCCAACGAACCGGGCAGCTCGATCATGCCCGGCAAGGTCAACCCGACCCAGTGCGAAGCGCTGTCGATGCTCGCCTGCCAGGTCCTGGGCAACGACGTAACCATCGGCATTGCCGCCAGCCAGGGGCATTTGCAGTTGAACGTGTACAAACCGGTGATCATCCATAACCTGCTGGAATCGATCCGCTTGCTGGCCGACGGCTGCAACAACTTCCAGGAACACTGCATCGCAGGCCTTGAGCCCGACGCCGAACAAATGGCCGCGCACCTGGAACGCGGGCTGATGCTGGTGACCGCACTCAACCCGCACATCGGCTACGACAAAGCCGCGCAGATCGCCAAAAAGGCTTACGCCGAAGGCCTGACCCTAAGAGAAGCCGCGCTGGACCTGGGCTACCTGACCGACGAACAGTTCGACCAATGGGTACGCCCGGAAAACATGCTGGAGGCCGGACACTAAGCGCAGCGCAGCACGTGCTTTTGCTTTGCTCTTGCTCTTGCTCTGCTTTTGATCTTGATCTCAGGCGCCCCGTTAAACCACGCTGGCCGAACGCAGGTTTGAATCCGTGGGTAACCCGGCAGGACGCCGGGTTAGCCGTCCTGGGCCAAGGATGGCCCATGACGGCGGCCCACGGATTCAAGCCTGCGTTCGGGCACACCGAGCCTAGGCGAGGTGCCGAGTGGTGGGGCAAGAGCGTTTTGCTTACTTTTGCGCTTTTCAAAAGTGAGCCGCCGTAAGGGCGGAACCCATAGCAGCCGTTACCGCAACAATGGATATGTACTCAACCCAACCCAAAAAAATGGTCGGCCCAGATGCCGCCATCGGGGGCAAGCCCCCTCCCACATTTGGAGCGAGGTGGACCCATTGGATATCTACCGGCTGTAAGACCGTCGTCACAGGCAAACCAGCAGCTCCCACAGATGGAGCCACGTACACCCGAAGAACGCCCAACGCCCACAGGGAGAACAATAAAAATGATCTTCACCCAAGAACACCAGGCACTGCGCCGCACCGTCCGCGCCTTCGTCGACCGCGAGATCAACCCCCACGTCGACGCATGGGAAAAAGCCGGCCGCTTCCCCATCCACGACCTCTTCCGCAAAGCCGGCGACCTCGGCCTACTGGGCATCTCCAAACCCGAACAATTCGGCGGCATGGGCCTGGACTACAGCTACTCGATCGTCGCCGCCGAAGAATTCGGCAGCATCCACTGCGGCGGCATCCCCATGTCCATCGGCGTACAGACCGACATGTGCACCCCCGCCCTCGCCCGCTTCGGCTGCGACGCACTGCGCGAAGAATTCCTGCGCCCGGCCATCAGCGGCGAGCAAGTCGGTTGCATCGGCGTCTCGGAAGCCGGCGCCGGGTCCGATGTGGCCGGGCTGAAAACCCAGGCACACAAGAACGGCGACGACTACGTGATCAACGGCAGCAAAATGTGGATCACCAACTCGCCGAGTGCCGACTTCATGTGCCTGCTGGCCAACACCTCCGACGACAAGCCGCACATCAACAAGTCGCTGATCATGGTGCCGATGAACACGCCGGGAATCAGCGTCAGCCCGCCCTTGGAAAAACTCGGCATGCACAGCTCCGAGACCGCCCAGGTGTTCTTCGACGACGTGCGCGTGCCACAACGCAACCGCATCGGCCACGAAGGCGCAGGTTTCATGATGCAGATGCTGCAATTCCAGGAAGAACGCCTGTTTGGCGCGGCCAATATGATCAAGGGCCTGGAGTACTGCATCGACAGCACGATCGAATACTGCAAGGAGCGCCAGACCTTCGGCAAAGCACTGATCGACAATCAGGTCATCCACTTTCGCCTGGCCGAACTGTCGACCGAAATCGAATGCCTGCGCGCCTTGGTCTACCAGGCCACCGAGCAATACATCAAGGGCCAGGACGTGACGCGCCTGGCCTCCATGGCCAAGCTCAAGGCCGGGCGGCTGGGCCGCGAAGTCAGCGACAGTTGCCTGCAATACTGGGGCGGCATGGGCTTTATGTGGGACAACCCGGTGGCCCGCGCCTATCGTGATGTGCGCCTGGTGTCGATTGGCGGCGGCGCCGACGAAATCATGCTGGGCATTATCTGCAAACTGATGGGCACCCTGCCGGGGAAAAAACCATGAACACTCTGCTGCTCGAACCCCATAACGGTGTGCTGCACATCACCCTCAACCGTCCGCAAAGCCGCAACGCGATGAGCCTGGAGATGGTCAATGAACTGCGCGCGGTGCTGACGCAACTGGACAGCCAGGTCCGCGCACTGGTGATCAGCGGCGCGGCGGGGCATTTCTGTGCCGGGGCGGACGTCAAAGACATGCTCGGCGCGGGCGACAAGGCGCAATTGCAGGCGCTGAACCGCGCATTCGGCACCTTGCTGCAGGAAGTTGAAGCCGTGCCCCAAGTGGTGATCGTGGTGCTGCAAGGCGCGGTGCTGGGCGGCGGCTTTGGCTTGGCGTGCGTCAGTGATATCGCGCTGGCCGATCACCAGGCGCAGTTCGGCTTGCCGGAGACCAGCCTGGGCTTGCTGCCCGCGCAGATCGCGCCGTTTGTGGTCAAGCGGATTGGTTTGACGCACGCACGCCGGCTGGCGCTGACGGCGGCGCGGTTTGATGGGGTCGAAGCTGAACGGTTGGGCGTGGTGCATTTTGTCGAGCGCGATCCGCAGGCGTTGGCCGAACGCCTGGATGAAGTGCTGGGCCA
>NZ_JAKNRV010000503.1:0-2945 GCF_023072625.1 Pseudomonas emilianonis | reverse complement strand
ATACGAGCCTTGTCAGCCGCTTCCTGTGCGATGCGTGTTTCGCGGTCTTTCTGCTCCTGCGCCTCCTTCTCCGCGCGCAGCTTGATCAGCTCCGCCTGTTCCGCCTCGACCTTCTCTTGGTCTTCCAATGCCTGGCGCAGGACCACCAATGACGCAGCCTTCGCTCGGTGCGCGTCAGCCTCGAACTCTTCCAGCTCCTGATTGATCTCGCAGCTATCGAGGTCCTGGATCTTGGTGCTGATCAGGGCCGCGCTCATACCGGCGGTGTCGGTGTTCTCGATATGCCCGATCACCGCATGGTGCCGAGCTACCCGGGCGTCTTCTGCAGCCTGCCATTCGTTCAGTGGCCGGCGGACCTCTTCCTGAAGCGCCTCCAGGGATTCGCGCATCCGCTTGCGCTCGGCGTCGATCAGCTTCGGCACTTCCTTCAGCTCGGCTACCAGTTTCTTGCCGGCGTCGTCCAGGGCGGTGCGTGACTTGGCAACCTTGAAGGCGATCGAGGCGATTGCTGCTCGCCCTTTCGCGGTGCTGGTGTCGGGTACGAATGCCCGCACTTCGTCCCGAATCTTTTGCAGCCATGGCTCCAGGCCCTTCTCGGCGGAGAAGACTGCGAGTGCCGTCTCCTTGGGCGGCACGACAGCCAGTTCAGTATTTTTGGACATGACGATCCCTCGCAGCGCTTGGCGCGGCATTAAAAATGGTTTGGTTTGGCGGGGTTATGCGGCGGAAGAGAGCGAGGCGTTGTAGGTGGCGTAAATCTTGTCGATACGCGCCTGGTAATGCCGATGCTCGGCTTCGTCGATGGCTCGCAGCATGAATGCCAGGGTGATGGATGATCGGGCTGCCGAGCTGGCGTTAGGCTTTCCTACGTCGCGAAGTAGGGTTTCGATCTCGGCATCTATCCAGCCCACAGCTATCTGATGGTCTCGCTGTGCAGTGTTCATTCAACACCTCCTACTGGTGGGCAGATCAATTCCATCTGCGCCATAGCGGCTCCGATGCGGAGCTTTAGGCTGGCCCGCTCTTTGAGTCGGCGCACATTGCGCTCTGCCAAGTCGTCAACCGTGTACTCGTGGAACAGGTCGGCGTACTGGACTTTGCCGAAGTTTGGTAAGTCCCAGCGCCTGTCTGATTCCCTGGCCTGGGCGCTATCCGCGTAGCTAGTTGGCATGGCGAGTCTCCAGGCGCCGGGCGAGGGCGCAGGCATCGTTGTGGTTACGGCGGAAGCCCTTCACCTTGCCGGTGGACGAGTCGACGACGTGGAAGAACTCATTGCCGGCCGGGATCACCCGAAACAACGGCGACGTCTTCGGTGCGCTGGAGCCGACCAGGCCGAGGCAAAGCGCCAAGGCCATGTTGCGGCGCTGGTTCATTGCGAGCGCTACGTCGCAGTAAGCGTGGTGACTTTGGTTCATGGTCGCCTCCAGGGTGGCGTTATTCGGTGGGCAGGGTGACTACTCGCGTCATCGAGTATTCGTGGTAAGCCGGATACTGATCACGCCAAGTCCGCGCCTCTACATCGATGATTCCATTCGTCCAGACGGTAGTGATCGGGCCGTACTGCGGGTCGCTATTGGTACGAGCCAGGGTGAAGTGCTTCTTTGGTTCGTTGGCCAGCATTCCGGCCATGACGTGGATCAGGTTCAGCATCCGGTAAGCGTCACCGCCGTCACGGCTATTCGCGTGGATCGGTTTGATATCGCTCATGACTCTCTCCATTCGTTGGTTCACCTGGTTAGGCGGCGACAGGCTGATTCATCAGTTCGGCGTAGGCGTTGAGTGCTTCTTCGCGGGTATCGCCGAATGCGTAATTGGAAGACGATTGCAGGTCTTCAAAGCCTTCGCCCGCCACGCACCACGCGCTGCCGTCCTTCATCACGCGGACGGCCCACCAAGGCTTCTGGAAGCCATCAGTGCGGCAGGTGTTGCAGGCCCAGGTGCCGCCATAGACGAATCCGGTCTGCTTGCACCGACCGTGCGGGAAGGGGTGGATGAAGTAGATCTGGCCGGCCTTGATCATTTCGTCAGCCTTCCACCAGCCCTGCATCCGCTCCGCCTTGTAGGCGCCGTCGATGGCGTCAGCAAGCTCAACGCCTTGAACGCGAGAGTTGAACCCTCCACCGAAGTGGGCATCCAGGCTGGATGGTTTGAATATCTGGTAGGCGTATTGGATCTTGCTTGGCTGCTTGCTCATGGCTTGCTCCGTTTTTTGTTGGTTCACCTGGTTAGGCGGTGGCTCAACGGCCGTGATTGGGGTGGAACCCGTGGCGAAGCTCTGCCGATTTCCTTGCAGCCACAGCGTCAATTAGGGTTTTGTGATAGCCGAGGTAGATGTGCTTCCTATCGACGACTATGTGGGCTTGGAATCTGTTGTCACAGTGGACGAAGAAGACCCCGTGAATCCCGCTAGTGTTTCGGTGGGAAAGCCTCATGTTCTTGTTGTTTTCGGCAGCTGTGACCGCGCGAAGGTTGGCGGCACGGTTGTCCCGGCGATCGCCATTTATGTGATCTATCTGCATGCCATCCGGGATAGGCCCGTGATGCAGCTCCCAAACGAGCCGGTTGGCGCGAAATTGATCTACGCCAACCCGTATCACCTCGTAGCCGTCTCTGTTGTACGAGCCAGCTCGCTTGCCAGCGTATTTTCTGTTCCAGAGATCAAGCAGTTCGGGGTGGTTGACTTGATGCGCCTGCCTGGACTTCCAGTACATAGCGCCGTCGGATGGGTCGTAACGGAGCAAACAAATAACGTAGGAGCTGCTTATGCTCATCTGCACCTCTGATCTGGTAGGGCGGAGGGGATGACGGGTAAAGGCGAGGAAGGGTGCAGGCGCCCGGCACTGCCCGGGATGTGTCGAGTCTGGCCAGCTATGCCCTCGGACTCGCCTGCGGTGCTCTTCTTCATTTGGGGTGGGCCTACCTTTCGACCGATGCGCGGTGACATC
>NZ_JAKNRV010000502.1:0-2979 GCF_023072625.1 Pseudomonas emilianonis | reverse complement strand
GGGACTTCTCGCTCAAACACCCGTTCAGCGTTCAGCTCGACGTGCCCGAATCCGTCACCCGCCAACAGCATTTCGTCGCAGCCGCCGGCGCACCGGGCACTCCGACCAAGACCGTGCTGGTCCCCAGGCCGGCCTGGAGATTGGCCCACGCGGCGGTGTGGTGATCAATGATGAGTGCTTGAGCTGCGACCCGAACATCTACGCGATTGGCGAATGTGCATCCTGGAACGGCAGCCTGTTCGGCCTGGTCGCGCCGGGTTACCAGATGGCCCGAGGGGTTGCCGCCCTGTTGTGCGGGCAGGCCGCCGAGCCCTTTGTCGGCGCGGACATGTCGACCAAACTCAAACTGTTGGGGGTGGACGTAGGTTCCATTGGCGACGCCCATGCACACACGCCCGGTGCGCGCAGCTACCAGTTCATCGACGAGGCCAGCGCCAGTTACCGGCGGCTGGTGGTGGACGCCACCGGCAAACAGGTGATCGGTGCGGTGCTGGTCGGCGACAACAGCTACTACGACACGTTGCTGCAGTACATGCAGAACGGTATCGCCTTGCCGGCCGAACCGGCCAGCCTGATCTTGCCGTCGTCCGCCGGCGCACCGACCCTCGGCCCTGGCGCCTTGCCGGAGTCGGCCACCGTCTGCTCCTGCCATAACGTCACCAAAGGCTCGATTTGCACGGCCATCGACAGCGGCTGCGCCGACCTTGGCCTGCTCAAGGCGCAGACCAAGGCTTGCACCGGCTGTGGCGGTTGCGCCGGCTTGCTCAAGCAGGTGTTCGAGCATGAACTGGTGGCCCGTGGCGTCAGCGTCGACAAGAGCCTGTGCGAACACTTCGCCTATACCCGCCAGGAGTTGTATGCCCTGGTGCGTGTGGAAGGGGTGATCACCTTCGAAGAATTGCTGGCCAAACATGGTCGTGGCCACATCGGTTGCGATGTGTGCAAACCGGCGGTGGGCTCGATCCTCGCGTCATGCTGGAACCAGCCGATCATGGACGCCTCGCTGGTGCCGTTGCAGGACACCAACGACACGTTCATGGCCAATATGCAGAAGAACGGCACCTACTCGGTGGTGCCGCGTATTCCGGGCGGCGAAATCACTGCGGAAAAACTCATCGCCATCGGCGTGGTCGCGCAGAAATACGAGCTCTACACCAAGATCACCGGCGGCCAGCGCATCGACCTGTTTGGCGCGCAACTGCATGAGTTGCCGGACATCTGGGCCGAGCTGATCGACGCCGGGTTTGAAACCGGGCATGCCTACGGCAAATCCACGCGCACGGTGAAGTCGTGCGTCGGCAGCACCTGGTGCCGCTACGGCGTGCAGGACAGCGTGAAAATGGCGCTGCTGATCGAGGACCGCTACAAAGGCCTGCGTTCGCCGCACAAACTCAAGTTTGCGGTATCCGGCTGCACCCGCGAATGCGCCGAAGCGCAAAGCAAAGACGTCGGCGTGATCGCCACCGAGAAGGGCTGGAACCTCTACATCGCCGGTAACGGCGGCATGCGCCCACGCCATGCCGAGCTGTTCGCGACCGACCTGGATGACGCCACGCTGATCCGCTACATCGACCGCTTCCTGATGTTCTACATCCGCACCGCCGACAAATTGCAGCGCACCTCGGTGTGGCGCGAAAGCCTGGAAGGGGGCCTGGATTTCCTCAAGGACGTGATCCTCGACGACAGCCTGGGCCTGGGCGACGAGCTCGAAGCGCAAATGCAACTGGTGGTCGACCGTTACGAATGCGAGTGGGCCAACGCCCTCAAAGACCCGGAAAAACTCAAACGCTTCCGTACCTTCGTCAACGACAAACGCCCGGACCCGGACATCCATTTTGTCCACGAACGCGGCCAGCGCCGGCCAATCATGGCCGCCGAACTCAACCTGATTCCCGTCATCGAGGAGCTTGCCTGATGAGCCAGTCCAACACTTTGCGAAACCTTGCCACCTGGAAAAGCGTGTGCAGCGAAAGCGACCTGGTGAGCAATTCCGGCGTGGTGGTGTGGTACGACGGCGCGCAAGTCGCGCTGTTTTACCTGCCGGACGCACCGGACCAGACGCTCTATGCTATCGACAACCACGACCCGGAATCCGGCGCAAACGTGATCGGTCGCGGGCTGGTCGGCAGTATCAAAGGCGACCTGGTGGTGGCCGCGCCGATCTACAAACAGCATTACCGTCTGGCGGACGGCCAATGCCTGGAGGCACCGCACCAGCGCTTGCGGGTGTGGCCAGTGCGGTTGAATGCGGGGGTGGTGGAGTTGGGGGTGAGTTGAGGCGAGGCGGGCTGAAGGCGCCCATCCTCCAGTTGCCTGTGGCATTTGGAAGGTGGGTGCGCGCGCATTCCCCGTCAGCGGTTGAAGCGTTCAACCAGTGCGTATTGGGTGGCCGCGGTGTGGGTCAGTTCTTTGCTCAGGTCAGTGGATTGATGGGCCTGGACCGACGTCTGGTCGGCCAGTTCGGCGATGGTGGTGATGTTGCGGCTGATCTCTTCGGCCACCGCGCTTTGTTCTTCGGTGGCGGCAGCGATCTGGGTGGTCATCTCGGTGATGTGGGACACCGCTTCGCTGATGCCGACCAGCGCCTGGTCCGCCTCAAGCACCCGGGCCACGCCTTCCTGCGCCTGGCGCTGGCCGTGCTCCATGCTTTGCACGGCGTTGTTGGACGACGCCTGGAGCTTGGTGATCAAACCATGGATCTGGGTGGTGGAGTGCGTGGTGCGTTGTGCCAATTGGCGCACCTCGTCGGCGACGACGGCAAAGCCGCGGCCCATGTCGCCGGCACGCGCCGCTTCAATGGCGGCGTTGAGGGCCAGCAGGTTGGTCTGGTCGGCGATGCCTTTGATTACGTCAACCACAGAGCCGATTTCGTCGCTGTCCCGGGCCAATTGCGCCACGGTGATACCGGTCTCGCCGACCATGGCGGAGAGGCGCTCGATGGCTTCGCGGGTATCGCGGGCTACCTCGCGGCCGCGCCCG
>NZ_JAKNRV010000501.1:0-3002 GCF_023072625.1 Pseudomonas emilianonis | reverse complement strand
ACCCAGGCGCAGCGCCGGGATGCCGTGGCCACGTCTGCCGCCGGCTACAAACCGAGTGGGCGCGCTCGTCGCTCGACGACCCCAACCTAAAACGCGCTGTACGCACGATAGAAACCCATCTCGCCCGCCTGCAGGTGCTGATCCTTGGCCGTTTTACTAACGGACCTGTCACCCAGAAGAACGGACGGCACTGGCACATAATTAGTCGCCGAGGATGAACGAGACGTCGGTCACACCTTACGCGCAGACACACAATTAGTTCGTTTTCTCATTTGACAATAATTATCATTCGTCATAATTTGTTGCCCGATGTGTAGGAGGCCTCAGCAAGGACGCCCTCCCCTAACCTCTTTGCGACAAGGTGATTTCCATGACGGAACAAGTATCCACAGGCAGGTGCGACTCACCGCTTCTCCAGGCATTCGTCGATAATCGGCTGATTCTGGTGAAGATCGCGGCACGCATTACCGGGTGCCGCTCCCGGGCCGAAGACGTCGTGCAGGACGCCTACTTCCGGCTGCAAGCGGCGCCGACGATCACCTCATCGTTCAAGGCCCAATTGAGTTATCTGTTCCAGATCGTGCGCAACCTGGCGATCGATCACTATCGCAAACAGGCCCTGGAGCTCAAATATTCGGGGACAGAAGAGGAAGGCTTGAATGTGGTTATTCACGGCGCGTCACCGGAAGCCTCGCACATCAATTTCAACACCCTGGAGAACATCGCCGACGCCCTGACGGAACTGCCCCAGCGCACCCGCTATGCGTTCGAGATGTACCGCCTGCACGGCGTGCCGCAAAAGGACATCGCCAAGGAACTTGGCGTCTCGCCGACCCTGGTCAACTTCATGATTCGCGATGCGCTAGTGCATTGCCGCAAGGTGTCGGGCAGTCACAGCGATACGTTTGCGCGGCGGATCTGAAGCGCGCCCTCGCCCATTTTGATCGTCTGCAACCTCAGGGCACTGCCGTCACATCGATGCGGTAGGGCTCGAATATCTTCAGCAGCTCGCCGTCATCGCGCAAACGTTTGAGTAATTCGGCAAACGCCGGCCCGCTGATCGGCGCCTTGGGCCGTAGCAAGGCGTAATGGTGGTACACCTGGTCGACGCGCTGCGAGATCAGGAACTGTGCAGCCATATCGGCGTTGCGCACCAGAAAATCACTCAGGTACGAGCGGGTCACCAGGGCGATATCGGCGCGGCCGCGAGCGACCATCAGCAGGTTGCTGTCATGGGAATAGGTCAACGTCGCCTTGAAGTGCTCGGCCATGAACTTGGGGTCGGCATTGAAGTTGGCGAAGGCGTAGTGATAACCGCTGAAGACCGCCAGGCGTTTGCCGCCAAGGCTGGCGAAATAGTTCTGGTCGCGATCGGGCTCACGCTGGGCGACGAATATTTCGGCATCTTCCAGGCCCATGTCGACCGTGGTGTGGGGAATTTTCTGCCAGCCCCAGTCGGGGTTTTCGAAAATCGCCACGTCGACCCGGCCCTGCTCAAAATCGCGAAAGCGCCGCGGGATCGAGGTCGGCACCAGCACAAACTGATAGTCGGTTTGCGAGGCGTTCAGGGCTTCGACCAACTGCGGCAGCAATCCGGTGTCGGCGCCCTGCTCGGGGCGCACGGTGTAGGGCGGAAAATGCGCAGCGCCGATCCTCACCAATTGCGCAGCCGAAGCCGGCATCCACGCCACCGTGCCCAGTGCCCATAAAGTAAGTCCTGCAGCCAATCGCAATGGCGAAAACATTAAGGCACACACCGTTTAACATGCTGATGGCAGTAAGCTAGGCGTTTTCGCCTGTCGAGACAACTTTCCACCGCCAAATTAACAGCCTGCGCCTCAATCAGCCTTCAAAACCATCAACAACGCCTCTTCGGCCAACTGTTCCAGGGTCAGGCTGCCCTCGGCGCGGAACCAGGTGGTGGTCCAGGACAAGGCGCCGGTGAGGAAGCGCCGGGTGATAAACACGTCCCCCTTGATGTAGCCGGCGGCCTTGGCCTCGCCCAGCACCTGCAGCCAGATCGTCTCATACACATCACGCAAGGCGAGCACCTGGGCCTGGCCTTCGGCCGACAGCGAACGCCACTCGTACACCAGCACCGCCATGGCTTCGCCGCTGCCGCCCATGATCGACTGCAATTCGCAGCGAATCAGCGCCAGCACCCGTTCGCGCACGGTGTTCGCTTCCTCCAGCGAAGCACGCATCAGCGCGGTGTTGTAGTGGATGGTTTCTTCCATGACCGCACGCAGGATCTCGTCCTTGCTCTTGAAGTGATGAAAGATGCTGCCGGACTGGATGCCTACGGCGCCAGCCAGGTCGCGCACGGTGGTACGTTCGAAGCCCTTGTGGCGAAACAGGTGAGCCGCAGTTTGCAGCAACTTGCCCCGGGCACTCTCGGGGTCGGTCAATTGGCCGCCGTCGACCATGGTGCGCATCACCCGCAGGGCTTTTTGCTCATCCATGCTGCTCTCCTCTACTTCTACTGACGTCTTGGGCGGCAATTTAGGCCGTGACTGCCAGCCAAGCAAGCGCTTGGCCGAAAACTGTGTCTGGAGTTTACAAACCAAGCGCTTGCTTGGTAGTCTCGTCGCCAGCCATTCGAGGAAGGATTTCTCATGAGCAAGACGGTTCGTATCGGCTGCGCCAGCGCCTTCTGGGGCGACACCTGCACCGCCGCCGCCCAGTTGGTACACGGCGGTAAGCTGGATTACCTGGTATTCGACTACCTGGCGGAAGTCACGATGTCGATCCTCGCCGGCGCGCGGATGAAAGATCCTCAGGCTGGCTACGCCACGGACTTTGTCGACGTGCTGACACCGCTGCTGGCCGAGATCCAGCGCCAGGGTATCCGCGTGATCAGCAACGCTGGGGGCATCCACCCCCAGGCTTGCGCTGCCGCCCTGCAAGCGGCCTGCGATGCGGCGCAACTGCCGCTGAAAATCGCCGTGCTGCTGGGCGATGACCTGCACCCCCAACTCAAACCCCTGCGCGGCACCGTCGCC
>NZ_JAKNRV010000500.1:0-3019 GCF_023072625.1 Pseudomonas emilianonis | reverse complement strand
TTCGTATCAGACTGCGTCACGTTAGAACTTATCTTTCCAAGCCCTCAAGCTAGCAAATACCTCGGCTCCAGAGCGGTTGTCGCGGCCACGTTCAACTGAGCGTGGCTGACGCGAAAGCGCGTTTGGCAATGTGGGCACTGGGTGACGAAACTGTCGGTCATGCGGCCATCCGATTCAGGCAAGCGCTCATTCTAGCGCCGACGCCCGCTGATGCGTACCCAGCCATCACGATTGGCGATCGGGTCGAGCTCGAAATCCTGTGCATAGGCTGCGGCAACGTCGTCACCCTGTTCGGCGAGGATGCCCGACAGTGCCAGGCGGCCACCCGGCTTGACCAGGCTCGACAACTGCGGCGCCAGGGCCACCAGCGGGCCGGCGAGGATATTGGCCACCAGCACATCCGCCTGCACCTGGGGCAATTGCTCCGGCAGGTACAGTGGGAATTTGCTTTCAGCAATGTGGTTGCGCCCGGCGTTATCGCGGGAGGCTTCCAGGGCTTGTACGTCGATATCGGTGCCGACGGCTTCCTTGGCGCCCAACAACAGGGCGGCAATCGCCAGGATCCCCGAGCCGCAGCCGAAGTCCAGCACGTTGCAATCGTTCAGGTCCTGGCCGTCCAGCCATTCCAGGCACAGCGCGGTGGTCGGGTGCGTGCCGGTACCAAACGCCAGGCCCGGGTCCAGCAGCAGGTTCACCGCCTCCGGTTCAGGCGCGGCATGCCAGCTCGGGACGATCCACAGGCGCTGGCCGAAACGCATCGGCTGGAAATTGTCCATCCAGCTGCGTTCCCAGTCCTGGTCTTCGATGATTTCGCTGTGGTGCTCGGGCAGCGGGGCGCCGGTGAGCAGTTCCATATGGGCCAGGACGCTAGCGGCATCGGTGCCGTCTTCGAACAGGGCCAGCAAGTGGGTGTGGGACCACAGCGGGGTGGTGTTGAGTTCCGGCTCGAAGATCGGCTGGTCTTCGGCGTCCATGAAGGTCACCGAGACGGCGCCCACTTCAAGGAACGCGTCTTCGTAGGTTTCGGCTTGTTCTGGGCTGATGGCGAGACGGACTTGCAGCCAAGGCATGGCGGGCACCTTTGAAAAAAAAATGAGTGTGCAGCGGGGAGGGGCTGCGAAAGCGCGCAAGTTTACGCGAGCGTGGAGAAGAAGACGACTGTGCTGACTGTGCGCCGGTCAAATGTGGGAGGGGGCTTGCCCCCCGATAGCGGTGGTTCAGTCTCAGATAAGTTGACTGACACACTGCTATCGGGGGCAAGCCCCCTCCCACATTTGGTCGGCGTACATCTTCAAAATGGAGGGGCCACAAACAACAAAGCCGCCCGAAGGCGGCTTGGTTGGGTGGAGCACTTACTGGTTAGCCAGTTTGTGTTCCAGGTAGTGAATGTTCACACCACCTTCGCAGAAGCCTTCATCGCGGACCAGATCCCGATGCAGCGGGATGTTGGTCTTGATGCCGTCGACCACGATTTCGTCCAGGGCGTTACGCATGCGGGCCATGGCCTCGTCGCGGGTGGCGCCCCAGGTGATCAGCTTGCCGATCAGCGAGTCGTAGTTGGACGGAACCTTGTAGCCGCTGTACAGGTGCGAATCGACGCGAACGCCGTTGCCGCCCGGAGCATGGAAATGCTTGACCAGGCCTGGACTCGGGATAAAGGTTTTCGGGTCTTCGGCGTTGATCCGGCACTCCAGGGAGTGGCCGTGGATCTTCACGTCGTCCTGGGTGAAGGACAGCTCGTTACCGGCGGCGATGCTCAGCATCTCCTTGACGATATCGATACCGGTGACCATCTCCGAAACCGGGTGTTCTACCTGTACGCGAGTGTTCATCTCGATGAAGTAGAAACGACCGTTCTCGTAGAGGAACTCGAAGGTCCCGGCGCCACGGTAGTTGATGTCGATGCACGCCTTGACACAACGCGCCAGCACTTCCTCGCGGGCTTTCTCGTCGAGGCCCGGTGCCGGTGCTTCTTCCAATACCTTCTGGTGACGACGTTGCAGCGAGCAATCGCGGTCGCCAAGGTGGATGGCGTGGCCCTGGCCGTCGGACAGCACCTGTACTTCCACGTGACGTGGGTTGGTCAGGTACTTTTCCAGGTAGACCATCGGGTTGCCGAACCAGGCAGCCGCTTCGGAGCGAGTCTGCTTGGCCGCTTCGATCAGGTCTTCTTCTTTATGCACCACGCGCATGCCGCGACCACCGCCGCCGCCTGCGGCCTTGATGATCACCGGGTAACCGACTTCGCGACCAATGCGCAGAGCGGTTGTCTCGTCTTCAGGCAGCGGGCCGTCGGAGCCGGGAACGGTTGGCACGCCGGCTTCGATCATGGCGTCCTTGGCCGAGACCTTGTCGCCCATCAGGCGAATGGTCTCGGCTTTCGGGCCGATGAAGGCAAACCCGGACTTTTCCACCTGTTCGGCGAAATCGGCGTTTTCCGCGAGGAAGCCGTAGCCCGGGTGAATACCATCAGCGCCGGTCACTTCTGCGGCGGCGATGATGTTCGCGACTTTCAGGTACGAGTTCGCGGCCAGTGGCGGGCCGATGCAGATGCTTTCGTCCGCCAGTTTCACGTGCATCAGTTCGGTATCGGCCGTCGAGTAAACAGCGACGGTCTTGATGCCCTCTTCCTTACAGGCGCGCAGGATACGCAGCGCGATCTCGCCGCGGTTGGCGATCAGGACTTTTTGCAGTTTCTTCGCAGGTTTCAACATCGAAGGCGCTCCGCGGTTCAAACGATGGTGAACAGCGGCTGGTCGTACTCAACCGGCTGACCGTTTTCTACCAGGATGGATTCGATGACACCGGCTTTTTCGGCCGTGATGTGGTTCATCATTTTCATCGCTTCCACGATGCAAATGGTGTCGCCCACTTTCACGGTCTTGCCGACTTCAACGAAGGCTGGCGAACCCGGTGCCGGGGTGCGGTAGAACGTACCGACCATTGGCGACTTGGCCACGAAGCCATTCAGCACAGGCGCGGCCGGGGCGGCAGGCGCTGCGGCAGCAGGTGAAACTGG
>NZ_JAKNRV010000004.1:0-49812 GCF_023072625.1 Pseudomonas emilianonis | reverse complement strand
TGGGCGAAGCCGTTCGCGGCATCGACCCGCACAAAGCCGGAAGCGACATCCGTGACCACCGGCGTGGCCTTGCCGTCGACCCAGCCGCTGTCCAGCGTGCTGACATAACCGGGAATCCGAAAGATGCCATGGCTATGAGCGCCGTCGCGCTCGGCGCTGGCGCAATTGTGCGCGAGGATCTGCGCCACTTCCGGCGACGTGCCGTGTTTCACAAACACCGCGTGCAGCAACCCCACCAGCTCGTTAAAACCGATAAACGCTGAAGAACTATCCACTATCGGGGACTGGGCAGACATCTGTAGCTCCGATTTTGTAATTGGAAGAGACAACTAGAATCCAGACCAACGATTAAACAACGCCTCCCGTGCCTGCTGTCAACGGGCGCTTGAGCTATCTGCTGCCTGACGCGCTTCGCCGCCCATTACCGTGGGCCGCGACTCCGTCACCGAGCTGTTTAGGCGTGCCCAACGAGAATAACGCTCAATTGATGTGCAATCGCCATCATCGCTGTTCTCGCCATCTGCCTCGGGAGGTTAGAATGTGGGAAATCAGGATGAATTAATGACCGAAAAGTCTGTTTCAGAAGCCGAATATGACGCCATCACCGATGCCGCCGCGCATTGGTGCATGCGCCTGCATGCGAGTGATTGCACGGCGGACGAACGACAGGCCTTTCAACGGTGGCACGATGCTCATCCGCTGCATGCTTTCGAGTACGCAGCGATGCTGGAAATCTGGGACGTTGCCGGTCATTTGCCACGCCACGCCCCTGCCCCCGTTGTAGTGCCGCTCAAACCGCGCAGCCGGTTGCGTACTTATGCCGTGGCAGCCTCGGTGTGCCTGGCTGCCCTGCCCCTGGCGGCGTTCACCGGCTGGGAAGCGGGGTGGTTGCCAAGTGCCTATGAACGGTTCGAAACCCGCAATGGTTTGCGCCAAGTCACGCTGGACGACGGCAGCCAGCTAGAGCTCAACCTGGGCACCGAACTGGTCTACGCCAATTACAGGGACCAGCGCAGGGTCACGCTGAGCAAGGGCGAGGCGTTTTTCAAGATCAGTCATGACAGCACCCATCCATTTGTCGTCAGGGCCGGTGAGGGACAGGTACGAGTGACCGGCACCCAATTCAACGTGTGGAAATACGAAGACCAGGTACGGGTGATGTTGCTCGAAGGCTCGATGCAGATTTCCAGCGACCCGGCACACAGCAGCGTGCCACTGACCCAGGGCATGCAAGCCAGCTATCAACAGGGCGATACCACCCCGCGTGTGCGCTCGATCAACCTCGGCGACAGCGCCCTCGCCTGGCGCCAGGGTAAATTGGTCCTGGATAACCTGGCCCTGGCCGATGCGTTACCACTGATCAACCGCTACCTGAACAAGCCCGTGATGCTGGCCGATACCGACACCGGGACGATTCGTATCGACGGCACCTACAACATCAGCGAGGTCAACAACCTCGTCCCCTCCTTGCCCAAGGTTTTGCCGGTCTACCTGACCCAGAACCAGGATGGCAATCCCGTCCTCAACTCCATCCCACGTAGAGCGCCCAAGGGCTGAGCCTGTTGCCAGCATCCGTGGGTTTGCTTGCGTCTGCTGTGTCCATTTTTGAAACACCTCCCTGTCCTGAACGACCCGGCCTGCGCGGATTCATCGTTTTGTCACATACAGTGTTACATCACTGATACAGGCGCCCGAACTCACCGCCTGCGGGCCAGGTATATCGGGAATTGCCGGCTGGCGTCGGCAGGTTGTATCAACGCTGAAACAGCGTGGCCATCACTTAGCCTGCTAAGTTTCATAGCTATTTGATTAACAACAATAAATTTAAAGCGGCACGCCTCCTGCTCTATTCCTTACAGCGCTGTTTAGGGTCAGCGCGACGAATAAGGAATGCCGCCGTGATGACACTCACTCAAGGTTCAATGAATGCACTGCTGATCAGCTGTGTACTCAGCGTCGGCGTCAGCGCTCCGAGCTTTGCCGGTGACGGCGTTATCGTGACGGGGCGTGATGTGCAAGGTCACATGTACGGTCGCGCATCCTTCGGTCCTGACCCCTACCCCACCACTGCCAACGCCAATCCCAGCAGAGAAATCACGAGTGCCATCTCGGGTGAACTCAGTGATCTGGATATTGGCGGCATCAGCAGCGGCTCGAGCATCGCCCGCTCCATACAGACCGCTTCAGGCTTGTCTGGCCTGACCTCCACACAAAACAGCATGTCAACACTCGGTACCGGTACTGCGGCCGGCCACGGTGCGGGCAGCAGCATGGGTGGTCAGATCAGCGACTCGATCCAGCGCGGCATGGCGCCGTTGAACAACATCGGCAGCATGATAGGGGGCAAGTGATGAATCGCACACTGCTGATCCTCGCCCTGCTGGGCAGCGCCACTGCATGGGCGGATGACACCGCTGTGATCAACAACAGCGGCAAAGACTACAACGGCAACTTTTCGATCAACCAGTCGGCTGGCAACCAACAGCAAACGGCGAACAACCGTGCCATCGCGCTCGGCGGGCAAGCCACCACCGTCAATATCCAGAACATGAACGGCAAGGTCGATCCCTCGCTGAACGCCAAGGCCGCGATCATGGGCACCTCTTTTACCAATGGCAACGGCATGTTGGGCATCAACCAGACAGCCGGGGCCAATAACCAATCAATCAATGCCGTGCGGATCAGCATCAACCCTGGCCCGCAAAGCATCGACGACAGCGTCCTGTTGCAACAGAACACGACGACGCTGGCAACCGACTCAGGGCTCACCTCCACCACTGGCAGCCGCCAGGTCGTGACCAGCGACCAGGCCTTCACAGGCAGCCGAGGAGTGATTCAGGTGAACCAGAGTGCCGGGGTGGGGAACCGAGTGGCTAACACCCTAGGCATCACTATCAAGTAAACGCTTGGTAGCACTAGTTAGACCGTACCAACACTTAACCAACTAATTAGAAGCAAGGAGATACACCATGAAACCTCAAATGGCTCTGAAACCAATGGTTTTTGCTCTGGCTGCGCTCATGGCTGCTGCTGCACAGGCAAATGGCTGGCACCCTGCGCCTCAACCCACCGGTACTGTTGCCGCTGTCGTTACAGATGTACAAAATAGTGGCGGCAACAAGTTCGACGACACCAAAACCGAAAATAACGCTTCTTCCGATGGCTCGGTAAACAGCAACAGCGGTAACGTCGGGGTTAACGTTCAAGCGGGCAGTGGCAACCAAGCAGACAACTCTGCCGCCATCTCAAGCGCCAAAGGCGACTTTGCAACGGTATTTGGCGTGGTCGATGTGAATCAAAACAGCGCGCTGAACAACTTCGTCAACAAAGGCACGCAAAACAATGCCTCCCTGGACAACTCGCTCAACGGTAACTCCGGCAACTTGGGTTACAACGGCCAGGCCGGTCAAGGCAACCAGGGTAAAAACAACATGGCCATCACGACTGCTGACGGCAAAAACATCGCTGCAGCCGCCAACACCGAGCAAAACTCGCTCGCCAACAGCTACCTGAACGCTGCCGCTACCAGCAACGGGTATGGCGGCCATGGCGGCCATGGCGGCAGCGCTCAGTACGTGTCCAACAACTCGAGCCTCGACAACTCGATTAACCGTAACTCCGGCAACGTAGGCGTAAACCTGCAATCGGGTTCGGGCAACCAAGGCAGCAACAGCCTGTCGATCGGTCAGGGTTGCAGCGTCTGCAGCAGTGGCAGCGGCATGCGCTTCTGATCCAATGGGGCCTTGGCAACAAGGCCCTTTTTTATTCCAGTGTCCAACAGGTCATTCGATCATGCGCCTCGCGACCCTCAGCCTCCTGATGTTGCTCACCGGCCCAACGTGGGCAGGCACCATGGCGATCTCAGCCATGCCCGGCGGTGCAGTCATCTACAAGAAGGTCGAGAGTATCCGTGAACGCCGGTTCGCCAACCTGGTGGAACAAAAAACCGATTTCAGCTGCGGTGCTGCGGCACTCGCCACCATCCTGCGCCAAGCCTACTGGCTGGACGTCGACGAAGAACACATCATCAAAGGCATGCTGGTCAACGCCGACCAGGACCTGGTACGCACCCAGGGCTTTTCCATGCTGGACATGAAGCGCTACCTCGAAAGCATCGGCATGCGTGCCCGGGGCTACAAGATCGGACCAGACACCCTGGTGACCTTGAAAATCCCTGTGGTGGTATTGCTGGAAATTCGGGGCTACAAGCACTTCGTGGTGATGCAGCGCGCGGACAAGGACTGGGTCTATATAGGCGACCCGGTGCTCGGCCATAAACGCTACTCGCGCGACGATTTCGTCAAGGGTTGGAATGGCATCGTATTTGCGGTGCTGGGCGAAGGTTACGACAAGGCCAATGTCTTGCTCGACCCGCCTACCCCGCTCACCGCGAAGAACCAGTTGAATGAGTTCAGACCCGTGGGCGACGCCGAGTTGATGGACTTCGGTTTTATCCAGAGCGACTTCTTCTAAGAAGCGCAATAAGGGGCAGGACGCTCTAGGAGCAAAAGATGAACACTTCCCGTTGGCTGACGGTCTTGTGTCTGGCAGCCTCAATGCCCGCTTATGCTTCATCGGGGTTCAAGCCAATCGAACTGAAAGATTCGGAAATGGCCGAGCTTCGCGGCCGCTATGTGATGCCGGGGCGAATCATCAGCTTCGGCATCGTCATGAGCAGCACCTGGACCAACTCGGTGGGTGACACGATCACCGGCAAGGCCAGCATGCAGATCGACAAATCAACCATCACGCCGCAATTTTACGTGCAGACCACCGGCACCAAAGGTACGGGCACCAACCAGAATACCGGCACCGGCACCGTAGTTGGCGGCGCCGGCCTGGGCAGTGGCCAAGGCGTGACCCAAAGCGTGCGTGCGGCCGGCGATGGCAACACGGCTTACAACAATGTCGGCATCAGCGTCACCGAAAACGGCCTCGCACCGGCCAACAGAGTGGAATCAGGCCAAGTACTGGTTGCAGGGGGGGTGGTCAGGGGTAGCAGCGCGGCCGGCGATGTTGCCATTTCTGCAAAGAACGGTGGGCTGCAAATGGCCATTCAGGCCAGTAACAACCAGGGCAACAGTCTTCAACAGATCGGTGGAGGCAATGTGCTGCAAGGTACGGTACTCACCGGCAACACCAATTTCGTCAACAACATCACCCAACTCAACGTCGTAATGGGTAACAGCCTGAACAATGGCGCCCTGAACTGCAATCTCGACCAACTCAAAGGCCTACGCACTCTGGGTTATTGAACTACGCTGAGCCTCGACACTTTACGCATTAGAAAAGGACGGCTTATTTCATGCATCGATCGTTATCGCTACATGCAGTTGTCTGTTTAAGTACGCTGCTGCCGGCAACCATGCTGTATGCCGCGCCAGACACCGATATCGATACTCTCAAACAGGAGCTCCTGGAACTCAAACAGCGTTATGAAGTGCAGCAAAAAGCCTTGGCTGTGTTGGAACAACGTGTGCGCCAGGTAGAGGATCAGCCGGCGACTCCGGCGCCCAAACGCCTGGCCAAATCCCCGGCAGACTTCAAAAAAGGCGGTACCACTGTCGCCGGCACCGGCGCGGCGGCCGCATCCGGTGGCGCGGGTGGCGGCGGCAGTTCCTATGGACAATCGCTCAAGGATGATTCGGCGCCTGCGCAAAGTGTCAGCAACCTCTACAACGAAGCCAGTGGTTTCTTCGGCAACGGCAAATTCAGCTTTGAAACCGGCGTGACTTATGCGCGCTACGACGCCCGCCAGTTAACCCTCAACGGTTTCCTCGCGCTGGACTCGATCTTCCTTGGCAATATCAACCTTGACCGGATCAAGTCGGATAACTGGACGCTGGACCTGACCGGACGCTACAACGTCGATAACCGCTGGCAGTTCGACGTCAACGTCCCCGTGATTTACCGCGAATCGACCTACCAGTCTGGCGGCGCCGGCAACGATGCGACGGCCACTTCAGAAGGTTCAGTGACCCGCGACCCGACCATTGGTGATGTCAATTTCGGTGTGGCTTACAAGTTTCTCGACGAAACCCCCAACCTACCGGATGCGGTCGTGTCTGTACGGGTCAAGGCGCCTACGGGCAAAGAACCCTTTGGCATCAAACTGGTCCAGCAAACCACCAACGACAACCTCTACGTGCCGGAAAGCCTGCCCACCGGCAATGGCGTCTGGTCGATCACGCCAGGCATTTCCCTGGTCAAGACGTTCGACCCGGCGGTGTTGTTTGGATCGCTCTCCTATACCCATAACTTCGAAGAGTCGTTTGACGACATCAGCAGTGACGTCAATCAGAAGGTCGGCGGCAAAGTCAGCCTCGGCGACAGCTTCCAGCTCGGCGTCGGCGTAGCCTTCGCCCTCAACGAGAAGATGAGTATGTCGTTCTCGGTCTCCGACCTGGTGCAACGCAAGAGCAAGCTCAAGCCAAACGGCGGCGATTGGCAATCGGTGGTCTCCAGCGATGCCAACGCCGGCTATTTCAACGTGGGCATGACCATCGCGGCGTCGGATAACCTGACGATCGTGCCGAACCTGGCCATTGGCATGACGGATGATGCGCCGGACTTCACCTTCAGCCTGAAATTCCCGTACTACTTCTAAACCGCGTTCAAGGAAAAGCCCCGCAACGATAAGGGTCGTTGCGGGGCTTTTCGGTTTACCCGCCCTAGCGGATCTGGTGTTTGTGCAATAACCGGTAGAACGTCGGCCGGGAAATCCCCAGCACACGGGCCGCGACACTCAGGTTGTCGCTGTGCCGGTTGAGCACATCGCACAGCGCCTGGCGTTCGGCGCGGTGTTTGTAATCTTCCAGTGTAGCCATCGGCGACGAAATTGCCTGCTGACCTTGCAAACCCAGATCAACGGCTTCGATTTGCCGCCCCTCGGCCAGTACCAGGCCTCGGCGCACGCGGTTGGCCAGTTCACGCACATTGCCCGGCCAAGGGTGTTGCCCCATTGCCACCAGCGCGTCTTCGCTGAAACTGCGCGGACGGCGCCCGGTTTCCTGGCTGTAGAAAC
The DNA here is from genome assembly GCF_023072625.1 of Pseudomonas emilianonis. NCBI lineage: Bacteria > Pseudomonadati > Pseudomonadota > Gammaproteobacteria > Pseudomonadales > Pseudomonadaceae > Pseudomonas > Pseudomonas emilianonis. The sequence continues at coordinate 42,788 of NZ_JAKNRV010000004.1, read as the reverse complement.
GCGCAAAGTGGTTGGCCAGCATGGCAACGTCGCCGTGGCGCTCGCGCAACGGCGCAGTGACCACTTGCAGTACATTCAAACGGTAATACAAGTCTTCACGAAACGTACCCTTTGCCACGGCGGCTTCCAGGTCGACGTGAGTCGCCGCCAGCACCCGCACATCCACCGGGATGGGCTGGCTGCCGCCGACGCGCTCGATCTGTTTTTCCTGCAGGAATCGCAGCAGGTTGGCCTGCAGCTCCATCGGCAAATCGCCGATCTCATCAAGAAACAGCGTGCCACCATTGGCCGCCTCGATCCGCCCGACCTTACGCTGATGGGCGCCAGTAAATGCGCCCTTTTCGTGACCAAACAGTTCGGATTGGATCAGGTGTTCGGGGATCGCACCGCAGTTGATCGCAACAAATGGCTTGGCATGGCGCTGGGATTGGCGGTGCAGGGTCTTGGCCACCAGCTCTTTGCCGGTGCCGCTGTCGCCGCGGATCAGCACCGTGGACTCGGTGGGCGCCAGCTTGGACAACAACTTGCGCAGCTCGCGGATCGGTCGGCTGTCGCCCAGCAGCTCATGTTCGGGCTCGTCCACTGCGGTGTAGCCCTTGCCCCGCAGCCTTGCCATGCCAAAGGCGCGGCCAAGGGTGACCTGCACCCGGGACACATCAAACGGCAAGGTATGAAAGTCAAAAAACCATTCGCAGACAAAATCCCCGACATTCTGCAGCCGCAACACGTCCTGGGTGAGCACCGCGATCCACTCAGTGCCGCTGCGGCTGATCAGCTCCTTGACGGCTTCGGGCCGCTCCAGGTGATACGGCTGCAAACGCAGCAAACCCACATCGCAGGATCGATCACCCACGGCCGCCAACGTACAGCTGTCCACTTCCCATCCCGCCGCACGCAAGCCTGGCAACAGCTCATGGCAGTCATCACAGGGGTCGACCACGAGCAAGCGGCGTTGCGCAGGTGTACCAATCATGACTATTCCTTGGCGCCAGAATTGCTAAAGTTATTTATAAACAAAGATTTGCGATGTTTGTAAGTTACAGTATCAAAATCTTGACAGTTGCCTTGTATCGTTTTGCTATATGTCTTGGCAAAAAGCCACTCCACCGTCACTTCCCACAAAAAAAGCCGTTCCCGCTGAGTACCGTATTCGGCTTTCAAAACAGCCGCTTACATGATGCTAATCACGGAAAGTTGAAATTTGTTGCTCTAACATGTGACCCGTACCCCGCCATCGCGCATCAGTACAAGTAACTCGCCGCACGGTCAGCCCAACCGACGGCACTCACTTGATTGGGCATTTAGAGAGAAGACCTACATGAACGCCCCGCTCCGCATCAACGAAGCTCTTTTGATCGCAGACCGTGCTTTCCGGCCCTTCCAGTGCGTGGCCTGGCATGATGGCAACGGTGCCCTCAGCCTGAGCGTCATCGACCGCACCAATACCCGTATCGGCACTAAACAGCTGTCATCGAGTACCTATACCGACCCGGCGCAACTAGAAAACTTGTTGTTGCAGGCGCGCGCCGAGCTCGATAAAGATGGCCACCAGTTGCAATCCTGGGCCATGCCGAAGTAATTCGAAGCTGCAACTGGCGAGCACTGCGCTGTAAACGGCAGGGCTCGCCAGTTCAGTATTAAAACGCCGATGCTCTAACTTGGCGTATCGAACACTGCGTGTGGCACTTTGAGAATAAACCGCTCGATCGCTTGCGCCGCACCGTCCTCGAGATTGCTGCCGGTGACGACATCGGCTTGGCGCTTGACGGCTTCTTCAGCCTGGCCCATGGCAATCGACAACCCGGCTACATGAAACATCGCCGGGTCGTTGCCACCATCGCCGATGACCGCCGTCTGTGCCAACGGCACACCGAGGTGCGCGGCCAAGGTTTTCAAGGCCTCGCCTTTGTTGGCCTTCATGGCGGTTACATCCAGGTAGATCGGTTGCGAACGCGACACTTGGGCCAAACCCTGCACCTTGGGCTGCAATTGCGCTTCCAGCTCCACCAGCAATTGCGTGTTGCGACTGGCGGCGACGATCTTGTCGACCCGATCCAGGTAAGGTTCGAAACTCTCCACCACCAACGGCCCATACCCCAGGCCAGCGGTTTCAACCGCGACCATCGGCCCAGGCGGATCGCGCCGCAGCCATTCGCCGTCGGCAAACAGCCAGACCTCCACGTCCGGCTCCCCGGAGAACAGCGCCAATGTCACCAGCGCCGCCTCCGCCGGCAGGCGGTGCGCCACCAGCACAGTTCCGTCAGGGTTGACCAGCGTGCCGCCATTGAAGCCCGCCACTGGCACGTCGATGCCAAACGCTTGGATCATCTGCAACATGGCCTTGGGCGGACGCCCGCTCGCAAGGCTGAACAACACGCCGGCTTCACGCAAAGCGCGAACCGTTGAAAGGGTGCGCTGGGTCGGGGTGTGATCCGGACGCAATAAAGTGCCGTCCATATCACTCAACACAAACCGGATGGGATGATTCGTTGGGTCACTCATCCGAGCGAGTGCCAGGCACGGCCATCGCGGGCCAGCAACGCATCGGCCGCTGCCGGGCCATCTTCACCGGCCTTGTAGGCCTGAATCCCGTCGTCTTCCTTCCACGCATCGAGAAACGGCTGCACCGCACGCCAGCCATTTTCGATGTTGTCGGCGCGCTGGAACAGGGTCTGATCGCCGGTCATGCAGTCGTAGATCAAGGTTTCGTAACCCGTCGACGGCTGCATTTCGAAGAAGTCTTCGTAGGCAAACCCCAACTCAATGTTAGCCATGTCCAAGGTCGGCCCTGGCCTTTTCGCCAGCAGGTCGAACCACATGCCTTCGTTGGGCTGGATCTGGATTTTGAGGAAAGTGGGCTTGAGTTCACTCACCTCAGTGTCGCGGAACTGCGCATAGGGTGCTGGCTTGAAGCAGATCACGATCTCGGTATCGCGAATGCTCATGCGCTTGCCGGTGCGCAGGTAGAACGGCACGCCTACCCAGCGCCAGTTGTCGATCATCACTTTCAGGGCGACGAACGTCTCGGTGCTGCTGTCAGGCGCGACATTGGCTTCTTCGCGGTAGCCGGGCACCTGCTTGCCGCCAATCTCACCGGCGGCGTACTGCCCACGCACCGAATTAGCCCGCGCATCCGCTGCGGACCAGGGGCGCACGGCACCGATCACCTTGGCCTTTTCACCCCGCACTGCGTCGGCGCCAAACGCCGCCGGCGGTTCCATTGCGACCATCGCCAACAGTTGGAACAGGTGGTTTGGCACCATGTCGCGCAGGGTCCCGGTTTTTTCGAAGAAATTGCCCCGGGTTTCCACGCCGACGGTTTCGGCGGCGGTGATTTGTACGTGATCGATGTAATGGTTGTTCCAGAACGCTTCGAACAACACGTTGGAGAAACGGCTGATCAGGATGTTCTGTACCGTTTCCTTGCCCAGATAGTGGTCGATGCGATAGATCTGCTTCTCGCTCATCACCTTGAGCAAACAGGCGTTCAAGGCTTCGGCGGTGGCCAGATCGGAACCGAACGGCTTTTCGATCACCACGCGGCGGAAATGATCATCGGTTTCCGTCAGCAGACCGGCACTGCCCAGGCGCTGCACCACTTCACCGAAGAAGCGCGGCGCGGTAGCCAGGTAGAACACCGCATTGCCGGTGCCGCTGTCGGTGATTTTCTTGGCGATGTCGGCGTAGGTGCCGTCGTCGAGGAAATCACCTTCGACGTAGCTGATACCGTTGGCCAACTGCGCCCACAGCTGTGGGTCCAGTGCGTTGTCGGCATTGCCCTTGACCTTGCTCGCGGCTTCGGTGCGAATGAAGTCCTCGAGTTTCTTGGCAAAGTCGGCATCGCTGATAGCGTTGTGATCAACGCCGACAATGCGCAGGCCATTGCCCAGCAGCCCGTCACGACTCAGGTTATACAGCGCTGGCATGAGCAGGCGCTTGACCAGGTCGCCATGGGCGCCAAACAGAAACAGCGTAGTGGGGGGCGCGGGTTCGGCCTTGGATTTCTTGCCGTTGGCGGTCATTTTTTGGAAGTCTCCACGTGACCGCCGAAGCCAAAGCGCATGGCAGACAACATCTTGTCACCGTAGGTGCTCTGCTGGCGCGAGCGGAAACGCGCAAACAACGACGTGGACAACACCGGCACCGGCACGGCTTGTTCCATGGCAGCTTCGATGGTCCAGCGGCCTTCACCGCTGTCGGCAACCGAGCCGGAGTAGCCGTCGAGTTTAGGGTCGGTGGCCAAGGCGTCGGCGGTCAGGTCCAGCAGCCAGGACGACACCACGCTGCCACGGCGCCAGACTTCGGCGATATCGGCAACATTCAGGTCAAAGCGCTGGTCTTCGGCCAGGTTTTCCGAGTTTTTGGTCTTGAGGATGTCAAAGCCTTCGGCAAACGCCTGCATCATCCCGTACTCGATGCCGTTGTGAATCATCTTTACGAAGTGCCCCGAACCCGCAGGGCCGGCATGAATGTAACCGTGCTCGGCGCGGGGGTCTGCGGCGGCGGAGCGGTCCTTGGTACGCGGGATGGAACCCAGGCCCGGCGCCAGGCTGGCGAAGATCGGGTCAAGGCGTTGCACGGTCTCGGTATCGCCACCGATCATCATGCAGTAGCCACGCTCCAGGCCCCATACGCCACCCGAGGTGCCGACGTCGACATAGTGCAGGCCTTTTTCCGACAGGGCCTTGGCGCGACGCACGTCGTCCTTGTAGTTGGTGTTGCCGCCGTCGATGATCACGTCACCGTCGTCCAACAGCTCGCTCAACTCATTGATAGTGTTTTCGGTGGGGTCGCCTGCCGGCAGCATCACCCACACGGCGCGAGGCTTTTGCAGCCCGGCAACCAGCGCCTTCAAATCGGCGACGCCGGTGGCGCCCTCTTCGCTCAGGCCTTTGACAAATGCTTCGTTACGGTCGTAAACAACGGTGGTATGCCCGTTGAGCATCAGGCGCCGCGCAATATTACCGCCCATGCGGCCTAGTCCAATAATCCCCAGTTGCATGTGCTGATGCTCCTAACTACTAAAAAATGTGTGGCATAGTTTATAGCGCAACGAGGCTAATGAGGGTTAGTCCAGAGCGGATCGGTGTAGTTTCATCACAAAAAAGTAGCCAGCATTTCACCATCACTCCCGCAAAAGTCACACGACCACTAAAAATAAAAAAGTTCCATTGATACTGAAAAGAATTCAGAATTGCTTCCGACTGATGCCGAGAATCTTGAATCATGCGTTCTGGCACCGCGATCTACCGGCTATTTGCGAGGTAAGCAATGAGCACAGCACAGATGACCCGCCCGCCACAGACCCTCTACGTCAGCATCCGTCGTGACGAGTTGCGCCAATTGAAGGCCGAACGCGACCAACTGCAACAGGAAGTCTTGCGCCTGCGCTCACACCTGCAAGGCCAGCTGGATCAGCCTTCCAGCCCACAGCCCGCCCTCTGCTGAGTGACGTTGTAAGGTAATCCTTACAAAAAACTCACGAATTTTTCACATTCCCGTCACGATACTCCCGCCCGAAGGGCCGCCTCACACAAGGGCGGCCTCTGTTGCGTGCTTCCCTGCGCATCAGCTGAAAAATTATCGGGTTGGAGCGCTGGATGGCGATGTTCAAACGCAGCACTACGTCTGCGAAAGGTTTTGATTGGGCCGGCTTGGGTTGGCTGTTCCTGTTTTTCTGGTACTTCTCGGGTATTACCCAACTGCTGATTCAACTGACCGGCACTTCCGGCTTCAGTGGCTTTCGCCAAGCCTTCTTCATGAGCGCGCTGTGGTTGGCGCCTATGTTGCTGTTCGCGCGCCATACACGCCTGCTCGCCGCAGTGATTGGTGTGGTGCTGTGGGCTTGCTCCATGGCCAGCCTGGGTTATTTCTTCATCTATCAGCAGGAATTCTCCCAGAGCGTCATCTTCATCATGTTCGAGTCGAACATTTCTGAAGCGGGCGAATACGCCACCCAATATTTCGCCTGGTGGATCGTGCTGGCTTTCATTGCGCACACCGCCTTCGCCATCTTCCTGTGGACGCGCTTGCGCCCGGTTTACCTGCCTCGCGGTCAGTCGATACTGGCCGCGACAGCCATTGTGCTGGCCGTCGTCGGCTACCCGCTGGTCAAGCAGATCGCCACGAGCGAAACCATGGAACTGGCCATCGACCGCTTCGAAACCCGCATCGAGCCAGCTGTACCGTGGCAGATGATCGTCGCCTACCGCCGCTACACCGAGCAACTGGACAACATGCAAGGCATGCTGACCAGCGCCAGCCAGATCCCGCCGTTGAAAAACCTCAAGGACAGCATGGCCGGCCAGCCTTCGACCCTGGTGCTGGTGATCGGCGAGTCCACCAACCGTCAGCGCATGAGCCTCTATGGCTATCCGCGCAGTACCACGCCGGAACTGGACAAATTGCGTGACCAGTTGGCGGTGTTCGACAACGTCATTACCCCTCGCCCCTACACGATTGAAGCGCTGCAACAGGTACTGACCTTCGCCGACGAAGAGAACCCTGACCTCTACCTCAAGACGCCGTCGATTGTCAGCGTGATGAAGCAGGCCGGTTACAAGACCTTCTGGATCACCAACCAGCAGACCATGACCAAGCGCAACACCATGCTCACGACCTTTTCCGAACAGGCCGACGAGCAGGTCTACCTGAACAACAACCGCAACCAGAACGCCCGCCAATACGACGGTGACGTGCTGGCGCCCTTCGCCAAGGCCCTGGCCGACACCGCCGAGCGCAAGCTCATCGTGGTCCACCTGCTGGGCACGCACATGAGCTACCAGTACCGCTATCCGCCAACCTTCGAGAAGTTCACCGATCGCCAGGGCGTTCCGGACGCTATCAGCGATGCGCAGTTGCCGATCTACAACAGCTATGACAACGCGGTGCTGTACAACGACTTCGTGGTATCAAGCCTGATCAAGGACTACGCCAAGACCGACCCCAACGGTTTCCTGCTGTACCTGTCGGACCATGGTGAAGACGTGTTCGACTCCGCAGGCCACAGCACCCTGGGCCGTAACGAAGGCAAGCCGACAGCGCCGATGTACACCATCCCATTCATGGCCTACGCCTCACCGAAATGGCGCGAAAGCCACGACTGGAAATTTGCCGGCGACCTGCAACGGCCCTACAGCAGCTCGCAGCTGATCCACACCTGGGCTGACTTGGCCGGTCTGAGTTTCGATGAGCTGGACCACAGCAAAAGCCTGGTCAGCGACAGCTTCAAACCGCGCCCGTTGTTGATCGGCAACCCCTACGAGCGCCAGCAGAAAGCCCTGATCGACTTCAGCCTGATCAAACCGAAGACGGCCGACACTGCCAACGTGGTGCTCAAGTAAACAGGCTTCGCAACAGAAAGATAACAATCGTTCTCGTTTAAACCTAAAGTTCCGCGCCTCCTTTCGTCTTTGAGCCAAGGCCTTCTCTTACTGAGAAGGCCGCAAAGACGACAAGGAGTCTTCCGCGATGTTCGCGCCCTTTACCCGCTCCATGACCTTTACCCTCAGCCTGTTCAGCCTGGCGCTGAGCCCGGGCCTGCTGGCTGAAACCGACCCCGAACAGATACCGACCCCCACGCTGGAGCTAGGCAGCACCAACATCACCGCCGAAGTCCTGGGTGCCAATACCGAGCACACCGGGGCCTACACGACCGGCTCGATGAGCACCGCTACCCGGCTGAACCTGTCGATCAAGGAAACCCCTCAATCCATTTCGGTGGTCACCCGCCAGCAGATGGACGATTTCAATCTCAATACCCTGACCGACGCCTTGCGCCAGACCACCGGCGTGACGGTTCAGCATCTGGATTCGGACCGGGCCAGTTATTCCTCCAGGGGTTATTCGATCAATAACTTCCAGGTGGATGGCATGCTCAATACGTTCGGGCGCATGAAGTCCGACTCGGACACCATCATCTACGACCGTATCGAAGTAGTACGCGGCGCCACCGGGCTAACGACCGGTGCCGGCGATCCCTCCGCCACCGTCAACATGATCCGCAAACGCCCGACCGCGCAGTGGCAAGCCAAGACCGGCGTCAGCGGCGCAAGCCATGACAACTACTACAGCTACCTGGATGTGGGCGGCCCACTGGCCTTTGACGGACGGCTGCGCGGGCGCACGGTGATGGCTTACCGTGACAGCCAATCCTTTCGCGACAACTACGCGCTGCAACGGGAAGTGGGCTACGGCATTCTGGAAGCCGACCTGACGGAAGACACCGTGGTAGCCGTAGGCTTCGACTACCAGAACAAACACGTACAAGGCACTTCCTGGGGCACCCTGCCCTACTGGAACAGCGACGGTAGCAAGGCCAATCTCTCGCGCTCGGCCAACCTCGCCGCCGACTGGAGTTCCTGGCCACTGAAGGACAAGACCACCTTCGCCTCCATCGACCACAACCTGTCGACGGACTGGCGCCTGAAAGCCGCATACACCCATCGGCAAAGCGATACCGACGGCAAGGTATATTACGGCGGCGCCGGTTTTCCGAATGCAGATGGCAGCGGCATGACGGCCTGGACCAACCAGATGGTTGGCACCTCGAAAATGGATGCGATGGACTTTAACCTGGCGGGTGCCTATTCGCTGTTGGGGCGCGAACATGAGTTGATGGTGGGTTATGGCGAATCCGAGCAGCGCGACACGTCCCCCTTCCAACGTTTTGTAACGCCCCAAGGCTACGAAACCATCGAAGACTGGAAGCACATGGGCGGCATCGGCAAATTCGCCGACCGCACCACCGGCCTCAAGGGTGAACACGGCAGCAAAAAACAGAAGGCCGGCTACCTCGCCACACGTTTGAGCCTGACCGAAAAGTGGCACGCAGTACTGGGCAGCCGATATGGCAGTTGGGAAACAGAAAGCGTCTCTCCCAAATACAACCTCGATAACCAATTGACCGCCTCAACCAAATCCAGCCAGACCCACACGGATATGTGGACACCTTACGCAGGCCTGCTCTACGACCTGACGCCCGAATACACGGTGTACGCCAGCTACACCGATATTTTCAACCCGCAGAACGAGCGAGATGCCAGCAAGAAATATCTCGAACCGGTGGTCGGCAGCAACTATGAAATCGGCCTCAAGGGCGGCCTGCTCAATGAGCGCTTGAACCTGTCCACAGCGTATTTCTGGAGCACCCAGGATAACGTCGCCGAACTCGACAATGCGGCCCCGCCGGACCCGGTCACCCGCGAGCAGTTCTACAAATCCGGCGGCAAAGGCAACAAGGTGCAAGGCTTTGAAGTGGAGGTATCGGGCGAAATCCTGCCGGACTGGAACCTCACGGCGGGCTACACCTACACCCATTCGCTCAACGGCGATAAGCAGCGCAACAACACCGACCAGCCGATGAACATGCTGAAGATGTCGACGGCCTATCGCCTGCCAGGTGCATGGCGCGGCTTGACGGTGGGCGGCGCGGTGAACTGGCAGAGCGACTTCTACGACTTCGCCGATCGGCCGATCGGCGGTCGGGACCAGGATGGCTACCTGCTCACCGAAGCCACCAAGATCAGCCAGCAGGCCTACACCGTGGTCAACCTGATGTCGCGCTACCAGTTCGACGAACATGTTTCGGCTTCGGTTAACGTCAACAACCTGTTCGATAAAAAATATTATGAACGCGTCGGCTTTTATAATGGCGTGTACTGGGGGGACCCTCGCTCGATAAACTTGGCACTGGACTGGAAACTCTAACCACCCTCACCCGAAGTTAACGATATTGTTAACTTTGGGTGTTCCCCACGTTAATGCCCGCTTAATAAGTTACCCGCACAATCGCCCCATGACTCTGATCAAGGACCGAACGGACACCGATCACACTGACTGGGAACACTTTGATGAAACTCTCGACTTTGATGCTTGCTGGCCTGATAACCCTGACCTCCGCGGCCGCTTTCGCAGAAGGCGGATCGGAGCGCTCGAAGGAGTTCTACAACAACTTCACCTTCATGCAGCAGAAAACTCATGGCACCAATGAACAAACAGCGTCCGCCGACGGCAAGACGTTAAAGCGCGATACTGTTGATCAATCAAGTGCAGAGCCACAACCCAAAAGTTAATTTAAGCGTTACTTAATTCGCATTACCCTGTGCCATTTCGCTCCGTTGGCAAAGGTTAACTTGGCGCCATTGAATGGCGCCTTTTTTGCCTGTGACTTATTACAACGGCTTATTCCAAAACAACATACGCCCATGGGCCGGATCAAATACCGAGTCGTCAAAACCGTACTTGCGGTACGCCGCTTGCGCCACAGCATTGCCCTCGAGCACTTCCAAAGTGATCTTGCAGCAGCCACGCTGACGGGCGATTTCCTCGACCTTCTGCAGCATTTTCTGGCTCAGCCCCAGGCCCCGAAACTGATTCATCACGGCCACATCATGGACATTGACCAGCGGGCGGCAGGCGAAGGTGGAAAACCCTTCAAAGCAATTGACCAACCCCGCAGGCTCGCCGCCCACGAATGCCAAGACACTGAACGCATGCGGGCGCTTGGCCAGTTCAGCCGGCAGTTGTTGCAGCAGGTCGGCTGGCAGGCTGTGGCCGCCACCCATAGGGTCTTCAGCGTAATGATTGAGCACCAGGGCGATGGCCTCGGCATGCACAGGATTGGTGTAGCTGGCTTGCAGCACCAGGATGTCAGGGGTGTCCATTTCCTTCCTCGATAACGACAAACAAGGGAATCAGCTCCCTCTGAGGAGGACGATTGTAAGCGTGGAGCAGGCGCTAGATGAAGGAGATTAGCTACAAAAAGCTGCCGGAAAGCGCGAAGGTTATCCGCATCGAAAGCCGCTATAGGCCTTGCACGAGGCTTTTTCCTACACCCCAAAGCGCTGCAATTGCATCTCCTGCAAGCGGCTCAAGGTTCGCCTGAAAGGGAATTCCAGATAGCCTTCGGTATAGAGGCTATCCAACGGCACTTTAGCCTCGATGAACAGTGGCACCTTGCGGTCGTAGCATTCATCCACCAGGGCGATAAAGCGCCGCACGCTGTCATCGTGTACTGACAACTCGGGCAGCTCGCGATCACCGGCCGCCACCCGCTGGACACCGTCCTCGGTGCCTCGGGCGATCCGCCCCGGACGCTTTTGCGCACTCAGGTTGGGGACCTCTCCCAGCAGGATCGCCTTGAAACGATCACACAGCAGCATGAAATCCATCGCCGCCAAAGGTTGCTCGCACAGGTCGGCATACCGGCACCACAGCACCGTGTCGCTGGCCTGCACCGCCACAATGCAGCGATGACCGACACTGACCATCCCATGGCGCACCGCTTGGCCCTCGCTCAATTGCTTGAACACCGCGGCCAGTGCATCCGGTTGATCGACCCAATAGCGCTGCACGCCGACACCCGGGTGCAAGCGATGGTCTTCGCCACCGTCTACCGCAACCACTTGCATGTGCTGCTTGATCGCCGCAATGCCCGGCAGGAAGCGCTCGCGATTGAAGCCGCCGGCATAGAGCTGCTCGGGCGGTTGATTGGACGTGCAAACCATCACCACGCCTTCTTCGAACATCACCTGGAACAAGCGGCCGAGGATGATTGCGTCACCGATGTCATTGACGAACAACTCGTCAAAGCACAGCACGCGCACCTCTTGGGCCAACTCACGGGCCAACGCTTGCAACGGGTCATGGGTGCCGGTGAGCTGGAACGAACGCTGGTGTACCCAGCCCATGAAGTGATGAAAATGTTGGCGCCGCGCCGGCACGCGCAGGCTAAGGTAGAACTGGTCCATCAACCAGGTTTTGCCCCGCCCCACCGGCCCCCAGAGGTAAACCCCGAGGATCGGCGAGCGCCCCTGATGCAAGGCCTGGTGGCAGGCCTGCAGGGCATCCACGGCGCGGCGCTGGGCATCGTCGGCGACGAAGCCCAACTGGGCAGTGGCGTATTGATAAGCAGCGAGAGGCGAGTCGAAAGTCATGCGCGCCATTATGACTTACAAGGAGATATCCAGCCGTGAAATCTTGCCCTGTTCATTCAAGCGAAAGGTATAGCGCAGCTCCAGCGGGCTACCGGGGAAGTTACCGGAAACCACATTGTTGACCAATACCTTGCCGGTACGATGCTGCACGTTAAGCACTTCGACCCTGGGCTGATAACGCTGCGCGGTGTCTTCCATCCAACGTGCGATGGCAGCGGTGCCGACCTGGTGCGTGCCTTCATCGAACACGTTGGCGTCGTCGGCAAAACAGTGGGCGACGGCCGAGGTGTCGCGGGCATTGGTTGCCGCAATATAGGCCGCGATGGCCGGGGCCAGTTCTGCGAGGGACATGTCACAGCTCCTTTGTGGTGATTTATGACGCGATGCTAAACCAAGGCTGTGTCAGTTTTTGTCAGGAGTAAACGGCGAGGATTGCTGCTGCTCCATCAACTTGCGCCAGGCCCGCAGCCAGTCACTGCGGCGTCCCGGATAACGCTCGCCGCGGGCCTCGGCGGCCGCCACGCGGTCGGTGCGAAAGGTACGATACGCGCCGCGCAGTTCGCACCAGGCCACAATCACCCGCACCTCATTGAGAAAGCCCAGCGCCAGGGGCCAGATCAGCCGTTGGCTCTGAGTCTGGCTCGCATCGGCGTAATCGACGTGCAATTTGGCCTGATTGCGAATGGCTTCGCGAAACACATTGAGCGGTACTCGGTTTTCCGGGTAGCCAAACCCTGGCGGGCCAGGTAGCAGCGTCGGGTTGCGCAACGCTTCCTGGGCGGCGGGGTCCAGCACGTCGGCAATTTTCGCCAAGGCATTGGCCGCAGCATGGCTCAAGACGTCGTCGCCACGCTGATCCACATAGCGCAGGCCGAGCACGATGGCTTCGGTTTCCTCGGCGTTGAGCATCAATGGCGGCAGAAACAGCCCGCTGCGCAGCACATACCCTACCCCGGCCTCGCCAAAAATCGGCGCCCCCAGCGCGGTCAATTCGGCGATGTCGCGATACAGCGTGCGCTCGGACACCTCCAACTGTGCCGCCAGCACGGCGGCGGTCACCGGACGTTTCTTGCCCCGCAGGGCCTGGAGCAAAGTCAGTAGACGAGTGGTACGCGACACATTGAGCCCACCGGAAAAGGAAAGTGGCGCAGCTTATCAGAGCACCCTGTCAGAAAATGTCAGCAGCAGCTCGGCCGCCAATTATCCGGGGCGAAAAAAAACGGCCTGCCGGCCGTTTTTTTTATTACGGGGTTTACGCAAGGCTCTTGCTGACCACCTCGAACACATCGCTCGACAGCTCACCGCAGCCACGAATACGCTCCAGCTCCGCCTTCATCAGCGCCTGCCGCGCGCTGTCGTATTTGCGCCAGCGGGTCAACGGCGCCAACTGGCGCGAGGCGATCTGCGGGTTGAAGCCGTTCAACTGAATCACCAGGTCCGCCAGGAAGCGATAGCCCGAACCGTCCGCAGCGTGGAAGTTGATCAGGTTCTGCCCGGCAAACGCGCCCACCAGCGCGCGCACTTTGTTCGGGTTCTTGATAGTGAACGCCGGATGCTCCATCAACGCCTTGACCCGTGCCAGCCCGCCCGGCAACACGCTGCCGGCCTGCACGCTGAACCACTGGTCCATGACCAGCGGGTTGTCCTTGAAGTTTTCGGCAAACGTCGCCAGGGCCTTGGCTTTTTCCGCCTCGAACGGCGAATTCACCAACACGGCCAATGCGGTCAGGCGTTCGGTCATGTTGTCGCTGGTGTCGAACTGGTCCAACGTTGCCGCCAGCACTTGCGGCTTGCCGCTGAGCATCAGGTACGACAGCGCAATGTTCTGCAAGGCACGCCGGGCAAAGTGTTCGGCAGCCGCCACATACGGGGTTTGCTTGGAGAGTTCGCGGTTGGCCCGGTAACGCAGCCACAAGCCTTCAAACAGGTGGTCGGCCAGTTGCTTGCGGGCAAACTCGCGAGCGGTGTGAATGGCGTCGACATCGGCCACTTCACTGATTTCCGTCAGGTAGGCTTCGCCTGGCAGCGAGAGCATTTCCGCGACCATCGCCTGGTCCAGGCTTTCATCGCTCAATACCGTGCGCAATGCGTCGATCAGGCGCTGATCCAGCTTCAGCGGCTGACCCGCTTGATACTGGCCAATCAGCTCCTGCAACACCTGCACCGACAGTTGCTGGCCGGCATCCCAGCGATTGAAGCCGTCGCTGTCGTGCTGCATCAGAAACATCAGCTGATCACGGGTGTATGGGAAGCTCAGTTTGACCGGCGCCGAGAAACCGCGCAGCAGCGAAGGCAGTGGTTGTTCGACGATATCGACGAAGGTGAAGGTCTGCTCGGCCTCGGTCACCGAAATCACCCGGGACGTGCCGACAGCGCTTGCCTCACCGACCAGGCGCAACGCGATAGCGGCGCCCTTGGCGTCCAGCAGGCCCAATGCCACTGGCATCACGAACGGCAGTTTTTCCACCTTGTCCGGTGTTTCCGGGCAGCTCTGGCGGAAAGTCAGGCTGTAGGTTTTGGCCGCCGCATCGTAGGACTCGCTCACCGCCAAGCGCGGCGTACCAGCCTGACTGTACCACCGCTTGAACTGGCTGAGGTCGGCGCCGTTGGCGTCTTCCATGGCCTTGATGAAGTCGTCGCAGGTCACGGCCTGACCGTCATGGCGTTCGAAATAAAGGTCGCTGCCTTTGCGGAAGCCTTCGGCGCCGAGCAAGGTGTGGATCATACCGACCACTTCCGAGCCCTTTTCGTACACGGTCAGGGTGTAGAAGTTGGAAATTTCGATAAAGCTATCCGGGCGCACGGCGTGGGCCATGGGGCCGGCGTCTTCGGCGAACTGGTGAGTGCGCAGGTATGCCACATCCTGGATGCGTTTGACCGTGGCCGAGTTCATGTCCGCAGAGAAGCACGAGTCGCGGAACACGGTGAAACCTTCCTTGAGCGACAGTTGGAACCAGTCGCGACAGGTCACGCGGTTGCCCGACCAGTTGTGGAAGTACTCATGGGCGACGATCGCCTCGACCCGCTGGTGTGCGGCGTCGGTGGCGGTTTCGGCGCGGGCCAGCACGGCGCTGGAGTTGAAGATATTGAGGCCTTTGTTCTCCATGGCGCCCATGTTGAAGTCGTTGACGGCGACGATCATGAAGATGTCGAGGTCGTACTCCCGGCCGTAGGTCTCTTCATCCCAGCGCATGGATTTTTTCAAGCTGATCATGGCGTGCGGGCACTTGTCGATATTTTCCGGCTCGACATAGATACGCAGTGCCACGGTACGGCTGGTCATGGTGGTGAAGCTGTCTTCGACACACCACAAATCACCGGCCACCAGCGCGAACAGGTACGCCGGCTTCTTGAACGGGTCTTCCCAAGTGGCCCAGTGACGGCCGTCTTCGCCAGGACCACTGGCAATCGGGTTGCCGTTGGACAGCAGCACCGGGTAGCTGTGTTGCTCGGCGATCACAGTGGTGGTGAAGGTACTCATCACGTCCGGACGGTCGAGGTAGTAAGTGATCTTGCGGAACCCTTCGGCCTCGCACTGCGTGCAGAACATGCCGCCGGACTTGTACAAGCCTTCGAGGGCGGTGTTGGTTTCCGGGTGGATCTTGACAGTAGTATCGAGGGTGAAGGCCTCACTCGTGGGCTGCACGGTCAGGTGGCTGTCGGTCAACTGATAGTCAGCGTCCGTCAATTCCTGGTCAGCCAGGTTCACGCTCAACAGCTCGAGCTGCTGGCCGTCCAGCACCAACGGCGGTAAGCCGGCGCCACGCTCGGGGTTGCGGCGCATCACCAACTGCGCGTGGACCAGGCTGTGGTCCTCGAACAACTCGAAGGTCAGGTGCGTCTCGTCGATCAGGTAGTCCGGCGCCTGATAGTCCTTCAGGTAAATCATCTTCGGTTGTTCGGTGCGCATGGGTGGCATCCTTTTACTGATGCACGGCAAGCTGGTAGGCCGTGTACTTACGAATATTGATGACGCCGGTGTCGAAGATCAGGTATTGGCCCTTGATCCCCAGCAACGTGCCTTCGGCAATCGGGTTCTTGTCCAGGTTGAAACTGACGATCTTGGTCGGATATTGCTCAATCGGGTAACGGATTTCGATCGGTTCAATGTCGGCAATCGTTTGGATGGCTTGCAGGCCAAAGCGTTCCTGCAAACTCACCAGGCCGTCGGCGCAAGACGCAAACAGCTCATCGCGCACCTGCTTGAGGTCGACCGATTGCGCATCGCCCTTGAGCAAGGCACGCCAGTTGGTCTTGTCGGCCACCTGGCTGCGGAACAGGTCTTCGACGAAACCGGACTGCTGGCGCGTGGACACACGCACGATCGGCAGCGCCTGGCTGGCGCCCTGATCCAGCCAACGCGTCGGCAATTGGGTGGCGCGGGTGATGCCGACCTTGATGCCCGACGAATTGGCCAGGTAAACCACATGGTCGGTCATGCAGAACTGCTCGCCCCACGCCGGATCACGGCAGGTGCCGGCGGCGTAATGACAACGCTCGGGGCTCATGATGCACAGGTCGCACTGGGCCAGTTTGGTCATGCACGGGTAGCAATAACCCTGGCTGAAGCTGGTCTTGGTCTTGCGGCCGCAATGGCTGCAATGGATCGCACCGAGGTATTCCAGGCGCACATGGGTGCCGATCAAGGGGTTGACCGGCACCTCGGTATCGCCCAGACGAAACGCGTATTGAACAGTCGGCTCACCGAGTTGCGCCGACATTTTGCTGACTGCACCGCGACCAATTTCAATCAATGGATCGCATCCGACTTAAACAGGATGTTCGGCACGGTGGTCGACTTAGACTGGCATTCCTGCGGGCCCATGTAACCGGTGCGCTGGTCTTCCGGCACGTTCTGGATTTCCCAGGCGATCATCGCTTGCAACGACAGCTCACGCTGTTCGGCGGTGAGCTTGCGGCCGTCGGACCATTTGCCGATTTCGACGGCGAGCTTGAGGCTCTCGTAGATGTCCGGGGTGATGTTTTCGATCATTTCAGCAAAAGAGGACATTCAGGCTCTTCCTTAACGAATAGTGGATTTGCGACGACTGTACAAACCGCCCAACAAGCCGGTCAGGCAACCGATGGCCAGGCCGCCGACATGGGCCGCGTTGGCGATTTCGCCGAAACCGATCATCGAGACCAGCCCCGACAGGCACAGCAACAACCACACCAGCATCATCACCAGTACCCCACGGGGCAGGCGATAGGCCGGGTTGGGCGAGAGGAGTTGATAGATCCAGCAGTGTCCCAGCAGCCCATACAACACGCCGGACAAGCCACCAAACAGGCCCGGGCCGCCATAGGTGTATTGAGCGAAGTTGGAGGCCAGGCTGAACAACAGCGTCAGGCCCAGCAGGTTGATACTGCCCTGGCGCGCTTCAATGCGTCGCCCCAGCTCCCAGTACCACATGCCATTCATGGCCAGGTGCAGGATGCCGAAGTGGATCAGCATCGGCGTGACCAGCCGCCACCACTGGCCCGAGGCCAATGTATCGGCCAGCGGCGTGAACTGGATGTACTCACCCATCACCCTGAACTGCAGGAAGGTCAGCCAGCTCATGGCTTGCAGGTTTTCACCGAGCAAGGTCACCGCGCCGACGATCAGGCTCGCCAGCAGCACCAGCGCCGTCACCGGGCTGTGGCGTACTTGCTGAACAAAACTTGGGCGCGTGACCGGCGCCTGCTCGGGAATATCCAGTTGCTGGTCCGGATCGCCGGCCGGAAAACGTTGATACAAGACGCGCACGTCGTCACTGATGGTCGCGGGCACCCACAACACCTGCTCGCCCGCTTCTTCACTGACGCGATGGGGCACCTGCATGCGTTGCAGCAGTTTGACGAAGCCACCCAGGTCGACGCTCAGCGGCAAGCGTAATACGGGCACGGCACTCATGTAATTACCTCGGGTCGCTCAACGTCGACCCATACGAATTTATGCGGATCGAGGCGGGTTTCCTGATCCAGTCGATACGCCACCAGCTTGCCGTACAGCACCGCGCTGTAGTCCAGGCAGGCCAGGTTCGGACGGATCGGCGCAGGTTTGCCGCTGCGCCAGTAATGCCCGACGAACAGCACAGGCTCGTCGACGCCGTAGCGCAGCAGGGAGTTCTTTTCAGAAGACGACAACGGTGTCCGCGCCACGGGCTCCGGCAACGCGTCGGGCTGGAACACGATGTCGCCGTAGGTTTTTGGGTCTTCTTCCCAGAACTTGGTGCGAAAGAACGAACGCGTCAGGCCATCGCCGCCGGTCAAGGTCAAACCGTCCGGCAGACGCATGTCGGTGCCGCGCAGCAGGCGATCAAAGGCATTGCAGGCGAAACTGCCCGGTACGGCGGCGGCCTGCAGGAAATGCTGATCGATGCAGCCGTCGGGAAAAGTCGCGCGCAGCGGCTGGATAAACCCGTCATCCCAGCACGCATGCACCACGCGGAAACGTCCGGCGTCGACAAACAGCGGCATGTCATAGAACCAGCCAAGGAAGTCGTGCCAGTCGCCCGGGTGATGCTCGAATTGGGTCAAGGTCTCGTGGATCAACCGCTCGTGCCGTGGCGTGTGTTCGCGCACGAACTGCTTGCCGCTGCCCGGCGGCGCGGGCGTGGCCCAGCCCAGGGCATTGAACTCGTGGTTGCCCATGATGCATAACGCCTGCCCGGCCTCGGCCATGTCATGGACGATGTGCAGCGCCTCGCGAATCCGCGGGCCACGGTCGATGATGTCGCCGAGGAACACCGCCATGCGCGACGGATGACACCAGGTGCCAGCGTGCTTGTGGTAGCCCAACTGGTCGAGCAAGTGCTCAAGCGTATGGGCGCAACCGTGCACATCGCCAATCAGGTCGTAGCTACGCGCGGGATCGAGCATCAGTCGCCTCCACCCCCCAAGCGGCTGCCCCAGCCCAACTTGGTGCGGCACACTTCGTAGTAGTTGTGGTCCAGCGGATGGATCAGCCGCAGCTTCTGCGCCTTTTTACTCACGGTGATGGTGTCGCCGGGGGCGCAGGTGAAGTGGTTCTGCCCGTCACAGGAGACTTGCGGGTAAATCTGCATGTCTTTGGAAACCACGATTTTCAGCTCACTGTTGCCGTCGACCACGATAGGCCTGCTGGACAACATATGGGGGTACATCGGCACAATCACAATGGCATCAAGCTTGGGGTGCATGATCGGTCCACCCGCCGACAGCGCATAGGCGGTAGAGCCGGTGGGCGTGGCGACGATCAGGCCATCGGCCTTTTGGCTGCACACGAACTGGCCGTCGATATACAACTCGAATTCGATCATCCGCGTGGATTTGCCGGGGTGCAGCACCACATCGTTGAGGGCATCGCCCTGGCCAATGGCTTCGCCGTGGCGACGCACTTCGGCCTGCAGCAGGAAACGGTTCTCCACCAGGTAATGGCCGTCGAGCACCTTGGCCACTTCAACTTCCAGCTCATCGGGACGAATATCGGTCAGGAACCCCAGGCTGCCACGGTTAATCCCCAACACCGGCACGTTATGCCGCGCCAGCGCCCGGGCGGCGCAGATGGCGCGGTTGACCGAGCATGAAGTGCTGGAAGCACTGGCCAGGAGCAAAACCGCGCGCTTGCTCAAGGTGGGGTTGTCGGAGCTGATGAGGTTGCGCAAGGCCTAGAGGGCGATGCAATTCAAATGTGGGAGGGGGCAAGCCCACTCGCACATTTGATCTGTGTTGATCCTCTCTAGCCAGCAACCACGCGGTTTTTGCCCAGGCGCTTGGCCTCGTACATGGCGGCGTCCGCGCGGCCGAACAGGCTGTTCAAGGTCGAGTCTTGCTCGTTGAGGCTGGCCAGCCCCTGGCTGACCGTCACGGTAAACGCATGGCCGTCATAGCTGAAGCTCAACGCCTGGATTTCCTTGCCAAGCCGTTCTGCGACTTGCAGGGCCGTATCCGGCGCGCAACCGGGGAGTACGGCGGCGAACTCTTCGCCGCCAATGCGCCCGAACAAGTCGCCACGGCGTAATACGCTACGACCGCTCTCGGCGATGCGCCGCAACACCTGATCGCCCTCCAGGTGGCCGTAGGTGTCGTTGACGTCCTTGAAGTCATCGATGTCCAGCAGCAGGAACGCCAGCGGCGAAGCCTGGGCGCAGGCACTGTCGAAGGCCTGGTTGGCGCATTCGAAAAAGTGCCGGCGGTTGCTGCTCTGGGTCAGCGCATCGGTGGTGGCCAGACGGTGCAGCTCCAGCTCCATTTGTTTCTTGTCGGTGATGTCCTCGGCCATGCCGACCACAATCAACGGTTCACCCGGCTCGACCTGCTGGTTGATATAGCACTTGTCGCTGAGCCAGCGAATCTGCCCGTCGGCCGTGATGATGCGGTACTCGCGGTCTTCCACGGCGCCTTGCTCCAGCACGCGGGCCAGGCTGTGTTCGGCGTAGTCGAGGTCTTCGGGATGAATGCTGTTGCGCCATTCCCGGTGGTCGGCCAGCAGCAGGCCGGCTGAACGGCCGAACACCCGCTCATACGCCGGGCTCACATACAGCACGCGCCGCGACTCCCAGTCGATGGCCCATAGCACCGCACTCACGCTGACCAGCAGTGAACTCAGTAATTGTTCACGCTCACTCAGCCGCTCGACCTCGCCCTGGGCGTGCATCAACGCCAGCAAGTTCGCTGCGGTAGGGGGGCGTGGGGTTTCAGCGGTCGGGGGATCGAGTAGGTGAGTCTTTTTTTGGACCATCGGCACAACTCTCTCTGGGCGCGCCGCAGGGTTCAGCAGCGGTCACAACAAGGGGCCGCCATGATGGCGAAGTGTTGTTTGAGAGGGGTGAATTGCGTCTAAGTTCCGTCATCGGGGGCGATTTTGACGGATTAAGGGGTGTCTGGAGAATGGCGTCAAAAAAGTGATCGCGGGGGGAAGGCAAGCCTTCCCCCGGCGTGTTCACACCGCTGCTGGGCGCAACGAATAAGTCTTCAGTTGGTGGGCAAAATCGCGCAGGGACTGGATGCCGCTGGCCTCGGCCTCATGCACCCACTCCTTGATCGCGGCCAGCATATCGTGGCCGTTGGAGCTGGTTTTGAGCCAGATCTGCTGCAGGGCCAGACGCTTTTCGTAGATCACTTTCAGGGCCTGACTGTGTTCCAGCATGCTCTGGATACGCAGGTGGTGACGGTCATCCAGCAGGCTGGTTTCCCGCGACAGCAGACGCTTGGCACGGTGGAACTGGTGGCGCACCGAGTGATCGACCTTCTCCAGTTCCTGCTTGACCAGCGGGCCGATCACCAGCTTGCGGTACTGGGCCATGATCTGGAAACGGTTGTTGAGGATCGCCATGGCGGTGTCCATGTCCAGGTGGCCCTTGCCTTCCACGCGGTGGGCGATCGGCGCGACACGCTGCACCTTGGCCAGGCGCAGGAAGCTGAACAGTTTGATCCACGCCCAGCCGAGGTCGAACTCCCATTTCTTCACCGACAGCTTGGCGGAGTTGGGGTAGGTGTGGTGGTTGTTGTGCAGCTCTTCACCGCCCACAATGATGCCCCACGGCACCAGGTTGGTCGCCGCGTCCCGGCATTCGAAGTTGCGATAGCCCACGGCATGGCCCAGGCCGTTGATCACACCGGCGGCCCAGAATGGAATCCACATCATCTGGATCGCCCAGACAGTGATACCGATGGTGCCGAACAGCAGAAGATCGATCACACCCATGATTGCCACACCCAGCAGCGGGTAAGGCGTGTAGAGTCTGCGTTCGATCCAGTCGTCCGGGCAGTTCTTGCCGTAGATGCGCAGGGTCTCGGGGTTCTCCGCTTCGGCGCGATAGAGCTCGGCGCCTTTGCGCAATACGGTAGACAGGCCTTTAATGACGGGACTGTGTGGATCGTCGACGGTTTCGCATTTGGCGTGGTGCTTGCGGTGGATGGCGGTCCACTCGCGGGTGTTCTGCGCCGTGGTCAGCCACAGCCAGAAGCGGAAGAAGTGTTTCAGGCCAGCATTGAGCTCCAGGGAGCGATGGGCTGAATAGCGGTGCAGATAGACGGTGACCCCAATGATGGTCACGTGGGTCATCAACAGGGTGACTGCCACCAGTTGCCAGGCTGACAGGTCAAGAAAACCGTTGTACCACATAGGCTGTATGGCCCTCAGATAAAGAAAAAAACAGCTTACGCATTATCACTAAGCCTACAGAGAAAACCAGCCGACCTTTCAGATAGAAGTGAGCGGATGTTTCTTATTCTATAATCCCTAACCTTTGTAGGGCGAATCTAGCTTTTTAGTAAGGATTATTGGCCATATGTTGTTTTCATACCGAGGGGCCCGGCGCGCAGGGTTGGTATATCTGCTGGTTTCGCTGCTGTGGGTCGTGCTTACTCACCGGGTATTGATCGAGTTTCTCGATAACCCGGACGAGTTAAACCGGTGGCTGCAGCTGCGCGGCTACGTGTGGGTGGCCATCAGCGCCCTGGTGATTTACCTGATTTGTGCGCGCTTTGCACACGTCAACCAACGGCTGCAACCGCTGAAAGAGAGCCGCGAACGCCTGCGCCAGGCCGCTGCCGTGTTCGATTGCACCCGCGAAGGGGTGCTGGTCACCGATGCCCAGGGGCAGATCGTCCATGTAAACCGGGCCTTTATGGCGATCACCGGCTACCGGCGCGAAGATGTCATGGGTGAGCAGCCCAGCCTGTTCAAGTCCGGCCGCCATTCGTCGAGTTTTTATCAACAGATGTTCCAGGCTCTGGAGCAGACCGGCGAGTGGAGCGGCGAAATCTGGAACCGGCGCAAAAGCGGCGAAATTTATCCACAATGGCAAACCATCCGGGTGATTCACGATGACCTGGGCCAGGTCAGCCATTACGTCGCGGTGTTTTCCGATATCAGTGCGATCAAGGATTCCGAGCACGAACTGGCGCACCTCGCTCACCACGATCCGCTGACCGACCTGCCCAACCGCCTGCTGTTCACCGACCGCGCCGAGCAGGCGCTGGCTTCGGCGCAAGTGCATAAACGCGGCTGTGCGTTGCTGCTGCTCGACCTGGACCACTTCAAGATCATCAACGACAGCCTTGGCCATAACGTCGGCGACCAATTGCTCAAATTGGTCGGTGAACGCCTGAAAAGCCTGTTCGGCCCCGGCGTGACGCTGGCGCGGCTGGGAGGGGACGAATTCGCGGTGTTGGCGGAAAATTGTCCACAGGTGGTGCAAGCCGCCGCGTTCGCGCAACGCATGCTCGATGCGATGAAACTCCCGTTTGTTTTTGATGGACATCAATTGTTTATCAGCGCGAGCATTGGCATCAGCCTTTTTCCCAGCGACGCGCTGAGCGCCGAACAGTTGTTGCGTAACGCTGATTCCGCGTTGTTCAAGGCCAAGAGCGTCGGCCGTGAAGGCTACGCGTTGTACACCGAAGAGTTGACCGCCCACGCCCAGAACCGCGTGGAGATTGCCAGCGAGCTGCGCCGCGCCCTCGACCAGCAGGAGCTGCGTGTCTACTACCAGCCGGTTCACGACCTGCAAACCAGCCGCCTGATCGGCGTCGAAGCCCTGGTGCGCTGGCAGCACCCGGAGCGTGGCCTGGTGCCGCCGGTCGAGTTCATCCCCATCGCCGAACGCACCGGCCTGATTGCCGATATCGACGCCTGGGTCATGCACCAGGCGTGCGCCCAGATGTGCCAGTGGCTGGCTGACGGCGCGCCGCTGAGCTTTATGGCGATCAACGTGTCCAGCCGCATGTTTGCGCGACGTGAGCTGTATGACCAAGTCGCCCAGGTGCTGCATGACACCGGCCTGGACCCGGCTTACCTTGAGCTGGAAGTCACCGAAAGCGCAGTGATGGAAGACCCCGAAGTGGCCCTGGAGCAACTGCACCGCCTGCGCGAGCTTGGCCTGCGCCTGGCCATTGACGATTTTGGCACCGGCTATTCCTCGCTGCTGCGCCTCAAGCGCCTGCCGGTGCAGAAGCTCAAGATCGACCAGGGCTTTGTTGCCGGGTTGCCGTGGGATGAAGACGACGCCGCCATCGTGCGCGTGGTAATTGCCCTGGCGAAAAGCATGGGCATGCAGGTCCAGGCGGAAGGGATTGAACAGGTGGAACAGGCGCGGTTCCTGTTGGATCACGAATGCGGCATGGGGCAGGGGTATTGGTTTGGGCGACCGATGCCGGCGAGTGAGATCGATTGGGCGCTGGCGCCCGTCATTCGACAACCCTCCACGAACGAGACTTGAAACGCCACCAAAATGTGAGCGCGGGCTTGTCCTCTATGAGGGACTTTCAGACGAAATATTCGCAGCCTGTCGACACCCTCATCGCGAGTAAGCGCGGCTCCCCCGGGGGTTAGCAGCGTCTGCGCGTCAGTATTTTCACCCGCAAAACCTTCGCAACCCCGCGTCCTGCCAGAAAATTCTTTTTGGTTATATAAACATTCTTAAATAGTATTTTTAAGAATATCCGCGCTTATCTACTATCGCCCTCACGCCGCAAGCAGTGCCGCTACTGCGCGGCACTCTTCATTTCAGGAGCGAGACCATGAGCGCATCTCTACGTAGCGTCGACGGCCAGGACGAAGCAGCCATTTTGCGTGAGATCCAGAGCGCGTTGCGCGATCTGCGCTTTGGCGCGGTGGAAATCACTGTGCACAACGCTCAAGTGGTACAGATCGAACGCAAAGAAAAATTCCGCCTGCAGAACCCGGGTAACAAACCGAGCTAAGCAACCACGGCGATTCGCACGCTAGACCCGCAACTATAAGAAAAAGCCAACACCCCAGAATTTCAGGAGCTTTCTATGTCGTCGATTCGCCGTTACGCCCTGGCTGCGTTGGCCAGCGCCGTGTTTGCTGGCTCTGCCGTGGCCAAGGACTACGAGTTGCTCAACGTCTCGTATGACCCGACCCGTGAGCTGTACCAGGACTACAACGCTGAGTTCACCCATTTCTGGAAACAGTCCCACCCCGGCGACACCGTCAAGATCCAGCAATCCCACGGTGGCTCGGGCAAGCAAGGCCGTGCGGTGATCGACGGCCTGCGCGCCGATGTGGTGACCCTGGCGCTGGCCGGTGACATCGACGAAATCGCCAAGTTGGGCAAGACCCTGCCGCAAAACTGGCAGACCCGTCTGCCGGACGCGAGCACCCCGTACACCTCGACCATCGTGTTCCTGGTGCGCAAGGGCAACCCAAAAGGCATCAAGGACTGGGGCGACCTGATCAAGAAAGACGTGTCGGTCATCACCCCGAACCCGAAAACCTCCGGCGGTGCGCGCTGGAACTTCCTCGCCGCCTGGGCCTACGGCCTCAAAGCCGGGGGCAGTGAAGCCAAGGCCCAGGAATACGTGCAAGCGCTGTTCAAGCAAGTACCGGTCCTCGACACGGGCGCGCGCGGTTCGACCATCACCTTCGTCAACAACGGTCAGGGTGACGTGCTGCTGGCCTGGGAAAACGAGGCGTTTCTGGCATTGAAAGAAGACGGCGGCGCCGACAAGTTCGACATCGTCGTGCCGTCCCTGTCGATCCTCGCCGAACCGCCGGTGGCCGTGGTCGACAAAAACGCCGAGAAAAAGGGCAACACCGAGATCGCCACCGAATACCTCAAGCACCTGTACAGCCCGGCGGGCCAGGAGATTGCGGCGAAGAACTTCTACCGCCCACGCGATGAGAAAATCGCCGCCAAGTACGCCCAGCAGTTCCCGAAACTGGACCTGGTGACTATCGACAAAGACTTCGGCGGCTGGAAAACTGCGCAGCCGAAATTCTTCAATGATGGTGGGGTGTTCGACCAGATCTACACGGCGCAGTAAGCCACACTGTCTGTAGGGCCAGTCTTCATTGGAGAGGCTCTTACTGTGGCGAGGGAGCTTGCTCCCGTTGGAGTGCGAGGCGCTCCCAAGCCGGTATCCGCGTAGCATCTGATGCATCTCGGTCGCCGGGTTTGGGGGCTGCTCCGCAGCCCAACGGGAGCAAGCGCCCTCGCCACAGTCAGTCACCTCTCCACTCATGGCGCATTCCTGCAGTGGTATCTACCCGCTAACCAAGGACTCTTATGTCGCGTCGTATTTCCCCCGTCATACCCGGCTTCGGGCTGACGCTGGGCTACACCGTGGTGTACCTCAGCCTGATCGTACTCATCCCCCTCGCGGCGATGTTCGTACACGCCGCTCAACTTACCTGGGATCAGTTCTGGAACATCATCACCGCACCGCGTGTGCTGGCGGCATTGAAATTGAGCTTCAGCACCGCGCTGTACGCCGCGCTGATCAATGGTGTGATCGGTACGCTGCTGGCCTGGGTGCTGGTGCGCTACACCTTCCCCGGGCGCAAGATCATCGATGCGATGATCGACCTGCCGTTCGCCCTGCCCACCGCCGTCGCCGGTATCGCGCTGACCGCGCTGTACACGCCGACCGGCCTGGTCGGCCAGTTCGCCGCCGACCTGGGTTTCAAGATCGCCTACAGCCCCTTGGGCATCACCCTGGCGCTGACCTTCGTCACGTTGCCGTTCGTGGTGCGCACGGTGCAGCCGGTCCTCGCCGATATCCCCCGGGAAATCGAAGAAGCCGCCGCCTGCCTGGGCGCTAAGCCGTTGCAGGTGTTCCGCTACATCCTCGTGCCTGCGTTGCTGCCGGCCTGGCTGACCGGCTTCGCCCTGGCGTTTGCGCGTGGCGTCGGTGAGTACGGCTCGGTGATTTTCATCGCCGGCAACATGCCGATGAAGACCGAGATCCTACCGCTGCTGATCATGGTCAAGCTCGACCAGTACGACTACCACGGCGCCACCTCCATCGGTGTGCTGATGCTGGTGGTTTCCTTCGTGTTGCTGCTGCTGATCAATTTGCTGCAGCGGCGCATCGAACACCCATAAGGAGGCGCGGAACATGTCCCAATCGTCTATCTCCGCCGCGTCCTCGGCTAACGCTGCCCGGCGTGGCAGTGCGCTGTCGCGGCGCATCCTGATCAGCCTGGGCTGGCTGGTGTTCTTCCTGTTCCTGCTGCTGCCGCTGTTTATCGTGGTGTCCCAGGGCTTGAAGAATGGCCTCGGTGCGTTCTTCACCGCGATCCTTGAGCCTGACGCGCTGTCGGCGCTCAAGCTCACGGTGGTCGCCGTGGTGATCTCGGTGCCGCTCAACGTGGTGTTCGGCGTCAGCGCCGCGTGGTGCGTGAGCAAGTACTCGTTCCGTGGCAAGAGCATCCTGGTGACGTTGATCGACCTGCCGTTCTCGGTGTCGCCGGTGATCGCAGGTCTGGTCTATGTACTGATGTTCGGCGCCCAGGGCTTCTTTGGCCCGTGGCTGCAGGAACATGACATCCAGATCGTGTTTGCCTTGCCCGGCATCGTGCTGGCGACCATCTTCGTCACCGTGCCGTTCGTGGCCCGGGAGCTGATCCCGCTGATGCAGGAACAGGGCACCCAGGAAGAAGAAGCCGCGCGGCTGCTCGGCGCCAATGGCTGGCAGATGTTCTGGCACGTCACCGTGCCGAATATCAAATGGGGCCTGATCTACGGCGTGGTGCTGTGTACCGCGCGGGCGATGGGTGAGTTCGGCGCGGTGTCGGTGGTGTCCGGGCACATTCGCGGCGTGACCAACACGTTGCCGCTGCACGTCGAGATTCTCTACAACGAATACAACCACGTTGCCGCGTTTGCGGTAGCGAGCCTGTTGCTGATCCTGGCGCTCTTCATCCTGCTGCTCAAGCAGTGGAGCGAGAACCGTATCAACCGCCTGCGCGCAGCAAGCGGTGAGGAATAATCCATGTCCATTGAAGTCCGTAATGTCAGCAAGAATTTCAACGCCTTCAAGGCCCTGAACAGCATCAATCTGGACATCCAGAGTGGCGAGCTGGTGGCGTTGCTCGGCCCGTCCGGCTGCGGCAAGACCACCTTGCTGCGCATCATTGCCGGCCTGGAAACCCCGGACGAGGGCAGCATCGTGTTCCACGGTGAAGACGTCTCCGGCCACGATGTGCGTGATCGCAACGTCGGGTTTGTGTTCCAGCATTACGCGCTGTTTCGCCACATGACCGTGTTCGACAACGTCGCCTTCGGCCTGCGCATGAAGCCGAAAAACCAGCGCCCGAACGAAAGCCAGATCGCGGTCAAAGTCCACGAACTGTTGAACATGGTGCAGTTGGACTGGCTGTCCGACCGCTACCCGGAACAACTCTCCGGCGGCCAACGCCAGCGTATCGCCCTGGCTCGCGCCCTGGCGGTGGAGCCCAAAGTACTGCTGCTCGACGAACCGTTCGGCGCCCTCGACGCCAAGGTGCGCAAAGAGCTGCGCCGCTGGCTGGCGCGCCTGCACGAAGACATCAACCTGACCTCGGTGTTCGTGACCCACGACCAGGAAGAGGCGATGGAAGTTGCCGACCGTATCGTGGTGATGAACAAGGGCGTGATCGAGCAGATCGGCTCACCGGGCGACGTCTACGAAAACCCGGCCAGCGATTTCGTCTACCACTTCCTCGGCGACTCCAACCGCCTGCACCTGGGTGAAGACCAGCACGTGCTGTTCCGCCCCCATGAAGTGTCGCTGTCACGTCATGAACTGGAAGACCACCATGCGGCCGAAGTGCGCGATATCCGGCCGCTGGGGGCGACCACGCGGGTGACCTTGAAAGTCGAAGGCCAGAGCGAGCTGATCGAGGCCGAAGTGGTGAAAGACCACGACAGCCTGACTGGCCTGACCCGTGGTGAAACCCTGTTCTTCAAGCCCAAGGTCTGGCAAAAAGCCTGAACCCCGCCACAAACCTAATGTGGGAGGGGGCAAGCCCCCTCCCACATTTAGACTTCTCTCGGCTTTAGATCGCGGCGAGTGACTGGCCCTGAACGCTGTTCGATCTGGTGCTTCAAGTCATGCCGCAACCCCAGCAAAAACGCCAACTCCGCCACCACGAACAACGGCCCGACGATCAGCCCCGACACGTCATCCACAAACGCTGGCTTCTTGCCTTCGTAGTAATGCCCGACAAACTGAATCACCCAACCCACCACGAACATACCGACACCGCCGCTGAGCCAGACCGTCGTGCTTTGCGCCGCCAGCACGTGCCCGGCCCACACCGACAAGCCCATCAGCACGCTCATCAGCACGCCCAGCGCGAGTTCCAGGCGCAGGTAGAACCACGCGGCAAGCAGCGCTACGATCAGCGCCGGCGACAGCCAGAACCCTGCCAGCGGCCACTCCGGGCGTGAAAGCAATGCTGCGACGGCGACCACGATCAGTGGGATACCGATAAAGTGGCTGGCGATATTGCGCGGGTCGCGGTGGTAGGCGGCGTATTGACCGAGGTGGTCGACGAGGCTTTTCATTGTTATTCCTCCTGTAGGATGTTTGATCATGCCTTGTCAGCCTTCGCCTAACTGTCAACTGGGCGACAATCTTCGGAGTTCTCATGAACGCAGAGCAATGGCGACCCCGGCTGGCTACCGGGCACTGGTTCCGTCACCTGCCCGCCGCTTTTCAGCAGAGTTTGCTGGCCCACGCCCGGCTGCGGCAGCTGACGGCGGGGCAATACCTGTTCAAGCGTGGTGACCCGCCCTGCGGCTTGTATGCGGTGCTCGACGGCACCCTGCGTATCAGCGCGGTAAGCGAGCAGGGCAAGGAGGCGGTGCTGAGCCTCGTGGAGTTGCCCTATTGGTTCGGCGAAATCTGCCTGTTCGATGGCCTGCCGCGCACCCACGACGCCTGCGCGGTCGGACCCTGTACGGTGTTGCAGGTGCCTCAGCAGGCATTGCTGAAGATTCTCGATGAAACCCCGCAGTACTGGCGCGACTTGGCCTTGTTGATGAGCCAAAAGTTGCGCCTGAGTTTTATCGGTCTAGAACAGCTCAGCCTGATGCCGGCGTCGGTGCGGCTGGCCCATCGCTTATTGATGATCATTGAGGGGTACGGCGACATCGAACACTCAAAACGCCGGCTGCAGTTGCCCCAGGAGGACCTGGCGGCGATGTTGAGCCTGTCGCGCCAGACCACCAACGCCTTGCTCAAGGACCTGCAAGCCCAGGGCATCGTGCGCCTGGGTTATGGCGAGATCGAAATCCTCGATGCACAGCGCCTGCGTGAGGCGGCGCATGCCTGAGGGTGTTAGCCTGCAAGCCTGACCAATCGAGGTGTGTTATGCACGTGCTGTTAGTGGAACATGAATCCGAAGAGGCACAGCGGATGGCCCAGGGCTTGAACGAAGCCGGTTATTCCGTGGAAGTCGCGGCCAACGGGATGGTGGCGCAGCGGCTTGTCGAAGGCACCGAGTACGACCTGGTGATTCTGGATGTGATGCTGCCCGGGCAGAATGCCTGGAAGTTGCAGCAGGCGATTCGGCACAAGGGCGAGACGCCGGTATTGTTTCTGACCAGTCCGGGTGGGATCGAAGACCGTCTGCGCGACTTGGAATTGCATGAGGATGATTATTTGCTCAAGCCGTTTGAAGACAAGGCGCTGGTCATGCGGGTGAAAAAGCTACTGCGTCGTGATCGCGGGCGCTGACAGATGTGTGGCCTGGGCTCTCGCGATCGCGAGCAAGCCCGGCTGTTAAATGTGGGAGGGGGCTTGCTCCCGATGACGGTGGATCAATTGATGAATGCGCTAGCTGATACACCGCCCCTCCCATAGTTTGATTTTTTAGTTATTAATAAATAGCTTCTTATTCCTTAACGAATATAAACCCCGTCCCTATACTGTTCAGCAACGTTAAACGCTGCAGGAGGGCACACCCATGCACAGCGAATCGATTCGTTACCTGATCGTGCCGGGCTGGCAAGGATCGCCAGAAGATCATTGGCAAACTCATTGGCAGAACAGCCTGCCCAACAGTGCGCGGGTGGAACAGGCCGATTGGCTGACGCCGCGTCGCGAAGACTGGGTGGCCGCGCTGGCCGAGGCGATTGCCGCCGACAGCACCCCGGTGATTCTGATCGCCCATAGCCTGGGCTGCATCACCGTGGCCCACTGGGCCGCCACTGCACCGCTGCAGTTTTTGCGGCAGGTACGTGGGGCGTTGCTGGTGGCGCCGGCGGATGTCGAACGCCCGGCCTGTGCCCCCGCCCTGCGCAACTTTGCGCCGATTCCGCGCGACCTGCTGCCGTTTCCCAGCCAGGTGGTCAGCTCCGACAACGACAGTGCCGTCAGCGCCCCCAGGGCCCTGGAGCTGGCGCGCAATTGGGGAGCCGAAGCCGGCATTTTATCCGGCGCCGGGCATATCAATGTGAAGTCCGGCCACCAGCGCTGGGAGCAGGGTTTCGCGTATCTCTATCGCCTGCAAAGCCGCCTGGAGCATCACGCCCGGCGCACGGCCTGAACATTTTTCAACGCCCCGTCCCTGAGTGGATTGGGGGCGGGAGCCTGCCATGAGTCTGCATGAAACTTTCGGTCAGCCGCTGTTGACCTTCCCGGACGCCGAAAAGAGCCCGCTGAGCATCCGCGCCAAGGCGCTGGTGTTCGTCGACCCACGTTCGCGGCAACTGCGCGAAGCGCTGGAAAACCTCGCGCCTCGCGCCTTGCCGGTGTTGATTCGCGGCGAGACCGGCAGCGGTAAAGAGTTGCTCGCGCGGCATATTCACCGGGGCAGTGATCGCCCCGGGCTGTTTGTCTCGGTCAATTGCGGCGCGATCAGCCCGACCTATGCCGATGCCGAGCTGTTCGGCTACGCCGCCGGTGCTCACAGTGGCGCGGCGAGCAGTCGGGCCGGCTGGTTCGGCTCGGCCAATGGCGGCACCTTGTACCTGGATGAAATCGGCGACTTGCCGCTGCCGATCCAGGTCAAATTGCTCGCCGCCCTGGAAAACCACGAAGTCACCCGCGTCGGCGCCCATCAGCCGAGCCCGGTAGACGTGCGCCTGGTGGCGGCGACCAGCATCGACCTGGCCCAGGCCGTGGCCGTAGGCAAGTTCCATGAGCGGCTGTTCCATTACCTCAGCGAAGGCCGACTGGACCTGCCGGCCTTGCGCGAGCGGGTCGGCGACATCCTGTCCCTGGCCGAATACTTCCTTGGCATCTACAGCCAGCGCCTGGACCTGCCAGTGCCGTTGATCAGCGACGCGGCCCAGCGTGTGCTGGAACACCACAGCTGGCCGGGCAATACCCGCGAGCTGGAGAACGTCATCCACTTTGCCTTGCTGGTCAGCAGCGGCGACGAGATTTTGCCGGAGCATTTGAACCTGCCGACCGCCGGCTCGCCGCTGGAGCAGGTACAGCGGATATTCGAAAGCGCCAGTGCAGCCGAGCAGGCAACCTTGCGCAAATTCCTATATGAACAAAATGGAATATCAACGTGAATAAAAGATATTGTTCGGGAATAAAAAATATAGGTATTGTCGCTCTCACGCCGCGATAGCACTTCGCTGGCACTCCACACCAACACGGTCGTCAGAGACGCCCCTGAATGTCGATAAGGACACTGCATGAAAAAGGTTCTGTTGTTTACCGCATTGGCGGCTGCCCTGACTGCAGGCTTCGCCCAGGCCAACGAAAAACTGGTGGTGGCCGCCACCCCGATCCCGCACGCCGAGATCCTCGAACTGGTCAAGCCGACCCTCGCCAAAGAAGGCGTGGATCTGGAAATCAAAGTCTTCACCGACTACGTACAGCCCAACGTGCAGGTGGCCGAGAAGCGCCTGGACGCTAACTACTTCCAGACCCTGCCGTACCTGGAAAACTTCAACAAGGGCAAGGGCACCAACCTGGTCACCGTGGTGGGTGTACACGTAGAGCCTCTGGGCGGTTACTCGAAAAAAGTCAAAACCGTGGCTGAATTGAAAGACGGCGCCACCGTGGCGATCCCCAACGAAGGCAGTAACAGCGGCCGTGCGCTGCTGCTGCTGCAGCGGGCCGGGCTGATCGAGTTGAAAGACCCGAAAAATGCGCTGGCGACTCCCAAGGACATCGCCAAAAACCCGCACAACTTCAAGTTCAAGGAATTGGAATCGGCATTGCTGCCACGCGTGCTCGACCAGGTTGATCTGGCGCTGATCAACACCAACTACGCCCTGGAAGCCGGCCTCAACCCGGCCAAGGACGCGTTGATCATCGAAGACGCCAAGTCGCCGTATGTGAACTTCCTGGTGGCCCGCCCGGACAACAAGGACAGCGTTGCTATCCAGAAACTGGCCAAGGCGCTGACCAGCCCGGAAGTCAAAGCCTTCATCGAGAAGAAATACAACGGCGCGGTCGTGCCGGCGTTCTGATCGAGCAGTAAAACCTTTCAAGGTTTAAACGCCGACGGCTTGCATAGCGTCGGCGTTTTTTTATGGTTGGAGTTTGGAATACGCTCAAAACTGTGGGAGGGGGCTTGCCCCCGATAGCGGTGGTTCAGTCAATGCATCGGTGACTGTCATACCGCTATCGGGGGCAAGCCCCCTCCCACATTTGATTTTCATCTCACAGTGGATTTTTCAGGGTTTCATAGCGCTCGGGTGTTGATCGCCCTTCGCAACGCCACCAGCCACTTCACCAGCTTCTGCGGATCAATCGGTTTTGCTTTGTTCATTGTTCACTCCCTCGAATCACAGACCCCACAACCATAGCTGCCACTCGCCGAACCCGCGAATCCGGCGGTCATCTTTTACTGTGCCTGTTCTACCGCTATCGGGAGTCAGTCGAGTCGTCCTGATGGCGGGCCTCGGGTGAGGCCCGCTTTAGCTATCTAAACTCCAGCAAAATGGCTACTACTATCATCCAGGTAAAACCAGTGGCCATTACCATCAAATTGATGACTAAATGCCGTTTTAGGTGAGGTGGGAAGTGTTCAAGGTCAGCAGGGTTTACCTCTCCAATAGTGATGGACGCCCTTGACCACACGACCATTCCGGCAATCTTTGATATTTCCAAGAGAGACCAGATCAATCCCCGTCTCCCCAGGCTTGGCCCCCAAAGATAAATGTAACGGCTGTTCTTCAAGGCTTCCTTTATATCATCAAGGTGGCAGCGGCTTAGGTACAGACTGTGTGCAATACCGGCAATTGCGAGCAGACCGGGCACTCCTATAAAAATGATCGCAACCCAGGGATTCCAATTATCGATACTGGTCAAGGTTGTGTGGCCTCGTAGATTTTCCCACCTATATATTCTCCACCCATACCACCGACAGTCGTACCTACCCATGCGCCAGTTCCCACTATGGCAGCGACGCAGACGACGCCTCCGATACCTCCTGTAGCTACACCGATTGCTAAGCAGATCGAACCGCTTGCAGAACTAGCCAAAGCGCCACCTGCAACACCGAGGGCAGTAGAAAATCCGAACTTTCCTCCTTCAGTAAACTTGATCTTCTCGCAAGCCGCGTCAGAACCGCCTTTACACACCTGCTGAATAGCCAGCAACGAGGACACGCCACCAATACCAATGGCGATATAGCCCCCCGTCTTCATATATTTGGCTGCACGACTGACCGCCTCTACATGGGCGGAATACCCCGGAATCTTCCCCGCCGCACCGGCCTTGTCCCAATGATGTACCAGGCTCCGACTGGATATTCCGAGTGCCGTCTTCAACTTGGGATGATCGCCCAAGGTTGTCTGGCCGCGCAGACGAGTGGAGTT
This sequence comes from Pseudomonas emilianonis, assembly GCF_023072625.1. NCBI lineage: Bacteria > Pseudomonadati > Pseudomonadota > Gammaproteobacteria > Pseudomonadales > Pseudomonadaceae > Pseudomonas > Pseudomonas emilianonis. Next base: position 8,365 of record NZ_JAKNRV010000004.1, on the reverse strand, counting down.
CAGAAGGTGAGCATCCAACTGCGCGAGCAGGCGCTGGCGTTCGGCGAAGAACTGTGGCGATTTGAGGTGGCCGTGCTGGCGATAGGTTTCCTGGTGCAAACGTTCGATGGCTTGGAGGGTGTCGCGCAGATTGGCCAGGTGCTTTTCCATCACCACCGCGCTGACGCCTAGCCAGGTTGAGGTATGGCCGATAAAACCGGCGATTTCTGCGCCGTGTCGATATAGAAAGTCGGCCTCGTCTGGCGTCAAGGGATCGAGGGAGGCGTCGACCTGTTGAGCGGCCTGCATCAGATGCGCTTCCTGGTAGGTACAAGAGGTGTTGTTCGGATCGCTCAGCACGATCATGGAACCGGCTTTAACTTCGCTCAGATTAGGGTTGAGCGCCTGAAACTTACGCATCACGGCCGTGTTGCGGGTGGAGAAAAGCGTGGCCTCCAGTGCTTCGCGAGTCATGCTTTTTGGCACCACATAGAAGCCCGGTTCCTGGGCCTCTACGCTGTTGAATGCCACGGGTGCCGGATGGCTTGAAGGCGTGAAACTTGATGGGGGCGGCGTTTGCGGGCGGCTGGTGACGGGGGGTGGGGCCGGTTCAGCGGCTTGCCTGGCCGCTTGTGGTGCGACGCCTTCATTGCCGTAGGTTGCCGTGAACACGGAGGGGAGCAACTGCGCTTGGCATGGGCAACTGCTGAAACTATCCAGCGTGCCGGCCACACGCTTGCCATGACTTACTATGTGCGATACGCCACCGACTATCGTATAAGTTTGCCCATTTTTTCCACACGTGACGTCGCCGCCTTCACGAGCATGAAGCAGGCCGAATATGTTAACTCTCGGATCACCATCCAGAACTATCCCGCCGCAGGTCGTTTTATCACCCCGGCCAATGAAATAACCTTCAGTCATTGTTCTTCTCCATTAGAGACGGCCGCGTAAAAAGGTGTGGCCGTTAGTTAGCTGTCCGTTTAAAAATTATCCAATGGCGGTACGCTAAGTAATCATCAGGTGGTGTTACGTCTTCTGGTTAAACACTCAAACAGAGGGCAAAAAATCTTCAGCCATCGGCACACCCTCACGCGCTATGAGTAACGTATGGTTTTGGGGTGTATTGATGATTTGGTCACCATTACTGAGCAGGCTACCCACCAGCGCAATATGGCTATTACCTTCTCCGGCGGCCGTTACAATTTGTGCCTGAGTGCCATCGGCGTACACGACGTAATCGCCTTTCTGCGCGGCACGTACTTGTTGACCGTTATCCAACTTGAATTGCATCGGGGAAGTTGCGTGTTGAATGACTCCGCCGTTACCGGTTTGGCTGCCTTGCGCTGCAATGCGGTAAATAGCGATAGGCGGATGAGCTTTGATGTGTTCCTGCCGCTGCTTGACTATCGCCAACACGTGTTCGTTGCAGGTATCCGGTGTTCTCTCTGCCAATCTCGATTTGTCTAAATTGCTTAGGAACTCTGATGAAACTTCATTGGTGTACAACGGCGACGATACTACATTCATTTTTATTATCCTGATCCGTGGGTTTAGTGCGCTGCTTTCCTTTGTCACTGCAGTTGGAATGATGTGTCTGGTGTCTATCAGATGGTGACAGTGGTCAGCGTGTGTTTATTGCTCCGCTACCGTGATGATGTGGAAGTTGAAAGTAAAGTCAGACGTTTCCGAAAACAGAGTCGTAAGAGTCTGAGTAGGCAGTGGTATTTTTATAAGGAGGGAGAGTAATTTCGCGTATAGGCGGCAATTACGTTGGAGCTGCATGGTTAGTGTCTATTCTCTGCGCAATCTGCGAAGTTCACGGCGCCGATGGTTTTGGCTGAGAGTGCTCCAACTGATCCATCGCCATCGGGGGCAAGCCCCCTCCCACATTTGGAATGTATTGTCAGGCGGCTATTCAGGTTTTGCGCCAGACGCTGGCCAACCAGGGCTGTTGCTCGCGGGGTAGCCCGGCTGGGCGATAGTAGTGCTCCAGTTCCACAAAACCGGCGGTGGTCAGCAGCGCTTGCCAGGCCGTGAGGTCGTGATAGGAACCGTAGCGCGGCCCATTCCAGCCTTCCCGGTTGTCACCGCGTGGATTGGAGCTGAACAACACCCCGCCCGGTTTCAACGCGCCATGCAACTGCGTGAGCACGCGTGGCAGTTCCTGCTTGGGGATATGAAACAGCACCGCATTGGCAAAGATCCCATCGAAGCGTTCGCTGGGCAGCTCCAGCTTCAAGAAATCCTGCCGCAGCACTTCGCAGCCGCTGTCTTCGCGCGCCATCTGCGCAAAGCGCTCGGAGCCGTCGAGCCCCACGGCGATATGGCCCATGCGCGTAAAGGCCTGCAAATCCCGCCCCGGCCCGCAGCCGAAGTCCAGCACGGTAAACGGTGGCGTGCCCTGGATATGCCGCAGCAGCGCGTCGATGTTCTGGCTCACATCGTGATCGCGGGTGCCTTCACGGAAGTCCTCAGCCACGCTGTTGTAGTGGCCGAGGGTGGTGGAAGTGATCTGGTTGAGGTCGTCGGGCTTGAGGGTCATGACGGGGAATACCGGGCGCTGAGATGGCCCGACTATACCTCACCGCTTGTTCAGCCCCCGCGCCAACCGATCCCCACCCAACTGAATCACCGCCACCAGCACCACCAACAGCACAATCACCGTCAGCATGATCTGCGTATCAAAGCGCTGATAGCCGTAGCGGTAGGCAATGTCCCCCAACCCGCCCGCGCCAATCGCCCCGGCCATCGCCGACGAGTTGATCATGGTCACCAGGGTGATGGTGAACCCGCCGACAATCCCCGGCAGCGCTTCGGGCAGCAGCACATGCCAGATGATGTGCCAGCGCCGACAGCCCATGGCTTGCGCGGCTTCGATCAAGCCGTGGTCGACTTCGCGCAGGCTCACTTCGGCGATGCGCGCAAAGAACGGCGTGGCGGCGATGGTCAGCGGCACCACCGCCGCCCACACGCCGTAGGTGGTGCCGACGATCAGCCGGGTGAACGGGATGAGCGCCACCATCAGGATCAGAAACGGAATCGAGCGGAACAGATTGACGAACGCTCCCAGCGCCCGGTTCAGCGCCGGAGCCTGATAGATGCCGCCCTTGTCGCTGGTGACCAGGAACACCGCCAGCGGAATCCCCACCAGCAACGCGATCAGCGACGACACACCGACCATCAACAGCGTGTCGATGGCGCCCTGCACTAAACGATCAAACCACATAACCCAGCACCTCCACGTGTTGTGCCCAATTCCCGGCGCGGCTGCGCAGTGTGTCGGCCTCATGCGGCGAGCCGTTCACCGCCAGCAGCAATTGCCCCAGGGCATGCCCCTGAATCCGTTCCACGCCGCCTTGCAGCAAGCGCACGCGCCCGCCGAGCGCGCCGAACAGCGCGGCCAGATCGGGCTCATCGGTGGCGCTGCCGGTGAACTGCAAACGCAGGACCAGCGCTGCGTCAGCCGAGGCCGGCGTGGCTTGCAAACGGCTTTGCAATTCTTCCGGCAGGCCGTGTTGCAGCGGCGCCAGCAGGGTTTTGCTGACCGCGTGCTGCGGGTCGCCAAACACCTGCCACACCGGGCCTTGCTCGACGATGCGCCCGTGTTCGAGTACCACCACGCGGTCGCAGATCTCGCGAATCACCGCCATTTCATGGGTGATCAACACGATGGTCAGGCCCAGGCGTTGGTTGATCTCGCGCAGCAGGCCGAGGATCGATTGGGTGGTCTCCGGGTCGAGGGCCGAGGTGGCCTCGTCGCACAGCAGAATCTCTGGGTCATGGACCAACGAACGGGCAATGCCCACGCGCTGTTTCTGCCCGCCGGAGAGTTGCGCCGGGTAGGCCTTGTGCTTGTCCTTGAGGCCCACCAGTTCCAGCAGTTCACGCACCTTCTGCTCGCGCTGCAGCTTGGGGATGCCGGCGACTTTGAGCGGCAATTCGACGTTCTGCCACACGGTCTTGGCCGACATCAGGTTGAAGTGCTGGAAGATCATGCCGATGCGCCGCCGCAGCGCCACCAGGCGGTCTTCGTCGAACTCGCCGATGTCGACCTGATCGATCAGCACGCGCCCGCTGCTGGGCTGCTCCAGGCGGTTGATGGTGCGGATCAGCGACGACTTGCCGGCGCCGCTGCGGCCGATGATGCCGAACACTTCGCCGCGCTGGATCGCCAGGTCGATGCCTTGCAGGGCGTGCACGCTACCGTCGTAGGTCTTGCCCAGGTTGATAAAGCGCACGTGGGCGCGGTTGAGGTGCGGATGCAGTTCAGTCTGCTCGGCGGTCCTGGGCGGGGTGCCCTGGTCGCGCAGTTGGGCGTTGGCGGCCGTCATGTTCAGCCTTCCCAGCCGACTTGGTAGAGCTTGCCGAGGGACTTATCCAGCGCGGCGCGCACCACCGGCGAGTGCTGGTAGATGTCGACGAACTTGATCACCCGTGGGTCGGTTTTGGCTTTCGGCTGGATCACGAACTGGATCACGTATTCCGGGTGGTCGAGGCCGTCGAACAGCAGCGCCGACTCGGCATCGAAGGTCTTGGACAGGCGGATATACGCCGGATAACCCTGCACCAGGTCCGCATCGTCATACGCGCGCACCAACTGCACGGCCTCGACTTGCAGGATCTTGAGCTTCTTCGGGTTGGCGATGATGTCTTCTTCGGTGGCCTTGTAACCCACGCCCGGCTTGAGCGTGATCAGCCCCGCCTTGGCCAGCAGTTGCAGGCCGCGCCCGCTGTTGATCGGGTCGTTGGCAATCGCCACGCTGGCGCCTTGGGGCAGGTCGTTGAAGGTTTTGAATTTCTTCGAATACAGCCCGACGTTGTTGATGATGCCCGGCGCATACGGCACCAGATCAAACCCGGCGGCGGCCTTGGCGTTTTCCAGGAACGGGATGTGCTGGAAGTAGTTCACGTCGATATCGCCAGCCGCCAGGCTGACGTTGGGCGCGATCCAGTCGGTGAACTCCACCAGCTCGACTTTCAAACCTTGTTTGCCAGCCTCGGCCACAGCGGCTTCCAGGGGAATCGCGAAGGCGGCGGTGGTGCCGACTTTCAGCGGCGCATCGGCGGCGAATACCGCCGAGCTGAACAACCCGAAGGCCAGGGCCAGTGCTTTGACTGGGTTGTTGAGGAATGTCTTTTTCATATTGGATTTCCAGTCATAAGGTATTAGGACCAACAATGCATATCCAATGTGGGAGGGGGCTTGCCCCCGATAGCGGTGTGTCAGCAAACCAATCCGGTGACTGATTCACCGCTATCGGGGGCAAGTCGAATCGTCGCACCGCCCCTCCCACATTTTTCGATCAGTGTCGGTAGGTGGAACCGGTGTGTTGTTCGGGTAAGCGGGCGCCGGTGTGAAAGACTTTTTCCCGCAGCGTCCCCGGCTCATATTCGGTTTTGTACGACCCACGCCGCTGCAACTCCGGCACCACCAAGTCGATGAAGTCCACATAGCTTTCCGGCGTGACGATGCGCGTGAGGTTAAAACCATCCAGCCCGGTTTCACCGACCCAGGATTCCAGCTCGTCCGCCACCTGCTCGGGCGAACCGACCAGGGTGATGTAGCGCCCGCCGAGGGCGTGCTGCTCGAGCAATTTGCGCCGGGTCCAATCGTTGTTCTGCAGGTGCTGGGTGGCCGACTGGATCGCATTGCTCTTTACGTACTGGATCGGTTCGTCGAGTTCGTACTGGGAAAAATCGATCGCCGTGGACGCCGAGAAATGCGCGACGCCGGCTTCCGCGCTGGCGTAGCTCAGGTACTCGGCGTGCTTGGCCCAGGCCAGTTCCTCGGTGGCGCCAACGATGACGTTGAGGCCCATGAACACCTTGATGTCGTCCGGGTTGCGCCCGGCCGCCACGGCGCTGGCGCGCACCTTGTCGACCTGCACCTGGGTGCTGGCCTTGTCCCGGCCGCTGATGAAGACGCACTCGGCATGCTGCCCGGCGAACACCAAGCCACGCTCCGAAGTGCCGGCCTGGAACAGCAGCGGTGTGCGTTGCGGCGACGGCTCGCACAGGTGATAACCCTCCACCTGGTAGAACTCACCGTGGTGCTCGACTTTGTGGACCTTGCCCGGCTGCGCATACACCCGCGCCTGCGGATCGTTGAGCACGGCGTCATCTTCCCAGCTGCCTTCCCAGAGTTTGTAGAGCACCTCCAGGTATTCGTCGGCCTGGTCGTAGCGCCGGTCATGTTCGACCTGTTCGGTCAGGCCCATGGCCTTGGCGGCGCTGTCGAGGTAGCCGGTGACGATGTTCCAGCCGACCCGGCCACGGCTCAGGTGGTCGAGCGTCGACATGCGCCGGGCGAACAGATACGGCGGCTCGTAGGTCAGGTTGGCGGTCAGGCCGAAGCCGAGGTTCTTGGTCACGGCGGCCATGGCCGAGAGCAGCAGCAACGGGTCGTTGACCGGCAGTTGGATCGACTCTTTGAGCGGCACGTCGACCGATTGCTGGTACACGTCATAGACGCCGACGATATCGGCGATGAACAACCCGTCGAACAGCCCGCGCTCCAGGGTTTGCGCCAGGTCGGTCCAATACTCGAGGGTTTTGTACTGGGTGGACGTGTCCCGTGGGTGCGTCCACAAGCCGTGATTGATATGCCCGATGCAGTTCATGTTGAAGGCATTGAGCAGGATTTTTTTCTTCGCCATTCAGAGGGTCCCCCGCAGTGGCGGTTTCTCATCGTTGAGGTAGTAATTGCCTACGGCGTGGTACTTCCAGCGCACCGGGTCGTGCAGGGTGTGGACCCGTGCATTGCGCCAGTGGCGGTCGAGGTTGAATTCGGCGAGGGTGGCGCGGCTGCCGGCCAGTTCGAAGAGTTTTTCGCTGACCAGCAGCGAGACTTCGGTGCTCAACACCTTGGCCTCGGCCACGGCAATCGAAGCGCGTGCGGCGGATTGCGCGGTGATCGGCGCGGCGCTGACCTGGTCCAGTACCTGGCCGGCCTTGCGCAGCAGCGCTTCGGCGGCGTGCAGTTCGATCTTCAGCTTGCCGATGTCGGCGATCACATACAGGTCATCGCTGGCGCGTTCGACCTTGGCGTCGATCCACGGGCGTGAGCGCTCACGGACGAACGCAATGGCGTCATCCAGCGCACCACGGGCGATGCCGGCGTCGATGGCGGCCTGGATCAATTGCGATACCGCACCCTGGATATTCGGGCTTTCGCCGAGGCGCCAGTTTTCGACCACCAACTCTGCATCGACCGGCACCCGGTCGAGCAGCACGGTGCCGCTGGCGGTGGTGCGTTGGCCGAAGCCGGACCAGTCATCGACGATGCGCAGCCCTTGCGTGCCACGGCGTACAAACGCCATGACCTGCTTGCCGTCATCGTTCAGCGCCTTCACCGCGACCCAATGCGCAAACAGTGCGCCGGTGGAGTAGAACTTCTGGCCGCTGACCACGTAGCCGTCGCCTTCGGCGGTGATCCGCGCCTTGAGCTCCAGGGCATGCCGTGCGCGTCCACCACGCCGAGCATCAGGTACGGCAACAGCGGATAAAACCCTCGGTGCTGCTCGGGCAGATGATCGCGGATCACCTTGGCGCCAATCATGTCCATGCGCTCGGCAGCACCGGCGCTGGCCTGCATCTGCCGTTCACCGGCATGCCAGGGGGAGTGTTCGATCGGGTTCATGGCGATCACCTCAAGTTAGATAACCCAATGCTGCGCCCCGCCAGGCAGCGAGAGAATACCCACGTTCAGCAATCGAGCATTACGCCAACTGAAATGCCGGATGCTCGCGCAACTCGGCCACGCAGTGATCGACAAAACTGCGCACGCGCATCGGTGCATGGCGGCCTTCGCGGTAGACCACGTTGACCGGCAACGGCGCCAACTCGTGGGCGGGTAAAACGCGGCAGAGTTGACCGCTGATCAGGTGCTCGTGAACCGGGTAGCTCAGGCAACGGATGATCCCCGCGCCATGCACGGCCGCATTGATCGCACCTTGCACCGTGGCGCAGCGCAGGCGTGTAGGGGCCTTGAGGTGAGCGTGGGGGAAATCCCAGTGGACCTGATCGGCGCTGGCGATCAGGCGATGCTGCTTGAGGTCGTCCGGGTGCGCGGGTTCGCCGTGGGCCGCGAGGTAATCGGGACTGGCGCAAAGGATCTGCCGCACCTGGCCGACCGGCCGTGCGATCAGCGACGAGTTCGGCAACGCGCCGACCAGGATCGCCACGTCCAGCCCCTCTTCGTGCAGGTTGGGATAATAGTCGTGGTAGCGGGCCGTCAGGTACACATCGGGGTGGCGGTCCATATAACCGGCCAGGATCGGCGCCATCACGTACCGGCTGAACAGCAACGGCAAGAACACCCGCAGATTGCCCTGGGCCTGCACATGCGCGCCTTTGGCCTTGGTGTCGGCAGCGTCTTTGAGCT
>NZ_JAKNRV010000049.1:0-21987 GCF_023072625.1 Pseudomonas emilianonis | reverse complement strand
CCAACGGGTTGAGCGCGCCGACAGTGGCCATGCCGATGACTTTGGCCGACCGTGCCACCCTGGTTGCCGTCGAAGCGGCGGCGCCCGCGATCTTGACCACCTTTCCAGCCGCACCTGCACCTGCGGTCACGAAACCGAATGCGTCCAGGCTGAGATCGATCAAGCCGTCAACAACATGGCCGTTGCGGAAATGGTTGATAGACGAGCGCAAAGGGATCAGGTCTAACAGGAAGTTCTCAACCGTCTCGGCCCTGTTCCGGTTTTTGTCGTCCGTGGTGAGGCCGCGCGCCTGTTGCTTGATCGCGGGATCATCGAGATTGAGATGCTCAACAAAGGCGTCGGCGATCAGGTGAACGCGCGGCGAGGCAAAGGTGTCGGTGGGTGATTGGCCAGACGCGGTCTGTTCAGTGCTGAGTAGGGATTGACCAGCGCTGGGCGAGAACTCTTTTGTTTCGTAGACGATATTCGCAGTCCTTGAAGTGTCAGGTGTTGCTTGCCACTGCGGAATACTGCGGATAGCGCCGGCGTTGAAGTTGATTTCATACGCGCTGGTCACCCCGTCGCGCTCAATCCTTACCAACAATTGTTCGCCTTTTGGTAGCTCCGTTTTGTCGTTAAACAAGCCCAGTCCCAGTTTATGGGAGTGGTTTTGAAAAAAACTAACCTTGCCCTCTTCAAAGTTCTTTCGGTCGTCGGCAGGTAATTGGCCGATCAAGTGCTTTACATAGGTGTTGATCGCGCTCTTTTTTTCCTCAATGACGCTGTTGAATTGCGACTTGAACGCCTCCGCCACACCAAAGCTGGGTTTGGCGTTCAATGCCGCCAGAGGCACGCGGCTGTCGCGAGTGCTGTAAACCGCGTCGGGTCCCACGTCCATCATGGCGATATCCAATAGCGAATGGGGGCCCACTATCAGGTTGCTGCGGCGGATATCGCCACCGGGGACGCGGCTCACATGAATCAGTTTTTCTTCAAACAGCGCTTCCTGATCGGGAAAGCGCTTTCGCAACTCGGCCAATGCCAACTCTTTGCGCGACGGGATGTCTTTGTCGAATGCCTCTGACGCTGACGACATCAACGATCGGCGCTCATTGAAACGGGTCACCAGGTCGTTCAAGTCGTCGGAGGTGTATAGGTGGTCGGCTTTTTTTTCCAGCATGCCATTGGTCACGCCCCAGTCGGTCAAGGCGTTACGCTGCGCGGCGTCCGTCACGTTCTCGTCTGCGCCGCTTGCGTGTTCGGCCTCCAGCATGACCTCGGCGAAGGTCATGTTGGCGACCCGGCCGGGTGTGCTGGTGTCGATTGTCGTCGCGGCCACCGCGAGATTGACCCAGGCCGGACTGCCATAGGTCACGCTGTTTGGAATGTCCTTGATCAGGAATACTGGCGCACGACCAGCCAGTAGCAGGTGGGCGGCTGCGCCTGCCAGTTCAGGACTGGTTTTACCTTGCGCGACCAAGTGTTGACCCAGCGCATCGACTATCTCGGCGGCTGACTTGCCCTTGAGTTTTTCGTCGGCCAGGTCAAAACCGGCAACGCTGTTGCGTTGGGGGGCGGCGATGGACTCTGGGTCCAGTTGCAGTATCACGGCCGCGAGGAGGTAGTCGAGCGTGCTGCTATCGGTTGCAATACCCTGCATCTGTTCCTGAAGCGCGCGGCCCAACGATTGTGCCTCTGGCGAATCGATGAGGGCGTTCAACGTCGCGGCTGGGGTCGTCAGCGCTTCTGGGGGGAGAGTGGTTCGATGCCGCAAGAACTCCATTATCCCGCCTGTGGTTTGCTTGAGCGGCTGTTTTTGCCCAAGGGGGGCCGTGTAATTCTGGGTACTGGCACGCAAGCGTTGTTGCACGTCGGTGCTCAGGGGGACCGGCCAACTGAGGGCGCCGCCCAGATTACCCAAGGGGTGTGCCTTGGATTGGTTGGTCGCGGCGTCCGAGAGACCGGTCAGGGAAAAATGGCTATAGGGTAAAAGCAGTCCCCCCTGGCGATTGATGAAGGTCTCCAATGTGGTGCTGCTGCCGACTTCTGCGTAATAAACCGAGTCGGGGTGAACGTCCATCGGTGTTGTCTTGAGGGCCGCCAGCACCGCCGAAGGGGAGGCATCAGGCCCTAGCCGCCGGGCGATTTCGTTAAGTTTGTCTCCGAGTGTTTTGAAGTTGTGATGATGCCCCAGCTTCGCCTTGAGGCTGGAGCTTTGCTCGACGGTGACGCTGGCTGGCGGCAGTGTTGGCACCGGTGAGTCGTGGCCGGATGTGAGCGTCATGGCAGGCCGGGTATCGACAGGTTCTGGCGTTTGCGCGAAAAGGGATATCAATGAAGCGCTGGGTCGGGTTTGCAAAGAAGAAATAGTCATGCGAGCACCGTTTTTTGAAAAGAAGGTGAACGTCTTTTTCGCGGAGCTTCCCTTTTCCCAAGACGCTTTCTTCTGTGTGAAACCTGACCACCCAGGTTCCGGATCAGGGCGCGCAGAGTGTGAGCAACTGAAACGACGACGGAAGTTGCACGGTGCTCAGGGCACTTTTGCTGCATTTTTTTTCGGATTGCACCCGTTCATGGCAGAAAAATAGCGTTCAACGGCAACTTTGGGGCAAACTCCGGGTTTTTCCGTATTTGGCCAAGGTATGCCCATGACCCCCTCGTCGTCCGTCGATGAAAAGAGTTTTCGTGCACTGTTGAGCCGCAACGTGGCACTGCCCCTCGGTGTGGGCGTTCTCAGCGCGGTGTTTTTCGTGTGCCTGATCACTTATTTGTTGTCGGTGATCCAATGGGTAGAGCACACCGACCGGGTCATCAATAACCTCAATGAAACGTCCAAGCTGACGGTTGATCTGGAAACCGGCATGCGCGGCTTCCTGATCACGGGCGACGAGCATTTTCTCGACCCATATGAAGTGGCCAAGCCGCGGATCATTGCCGATTTGCGCAATTTGCAGGAGCTGGTAGCGGACAACCCCCAGCAGGTGGACCGCCTCAAGCGCCTGGAAGCCCTGCAAATCGAGTGGAACAAATACGCCCAGTCGATGATTGATATGCAGCGCGAGAGCGGTGATTACCGCAGCGCGGTGAAGGCTGGCCGGGGCAAACGCCTGACGGATGAGATTCGTAAGGAATACGACGAAGCGGTGGCGATGGAGCAACAGTTCCGGATCGCGCGCAACGCAGAAGTCACTCGTACTACCGTCATCAGCGTCACCCTGTACTTGGTGTTCGTGCTGGGGTTGAGTGGCTTCCTGGCCTACATTGGCCGTAAAAATTTACTTTCTCTATCAAATAGTTATAGCGAAAACCTCGCGTCACAAGAGAAGATTGCGCGACGCCTGGAACAGCAAGCCTGGCTGCGCAATGGCCAGACTGAATTGGCCGAGCAGGTGCTCGGTCAACTGACCCTGAACCTGTTGGGGCGCAATATCCTGCAGTTCTTTGCCCAGTACATGGGCTCGGCGGTCGCGGCGCTGTATGTGCGTGAAGAACACGGCGGCCTCAAGCGCGTTGCCACCTATGGTTTCTCCCGCGAACAGGAGCAGCAGGAGCAGGCGATCTATAGCGACGAAGGCATCGTTGGGCAGGCCGCCCAGCTCGATCGCCTGATTCGCCTGGACGATGTGCCTGTCGACTACTTCAAGGTCAGTTCCGGCCTGGGTGAGGGGCCGACGCGAAGCGTACTGGTGATGCCCACCAGTGATGACGACCGGGTCAACGGCGTGGTCGAACTGGGCTTCCTGCGCCCGTTGGAAGACCGTGATGTCGAGTTGCTGGAACTCATCGCCGGCAATATCGGTACCTCCATCGAGGCCGCCCGCTATCGCCAGCGCCTGCAGGAAGTTCTGGCCGAGACCCAACAGCTCAATGAAGAGCTGCAAGTGCAGCAGGAAGAACTCAAAACCGCCAACGAAGAACTGGAAGAGCAATCGCGCATCCTCAAGGAGTCCCAGACCCACCTGGAAACGCAACAGGCGGAACTCGAGCAGACGAACGAGCAATTGGCCGAGCAGGCCCAGACCCTGGTCGAGCAGCGCGATGCCATGGACCGCAAGAACGTCGAGCTCAACCAGGCTCAGCTCGAACTGGAAGACCGCGCCGAAGAGTTGCAGCGCTCCAGCAAGTACAAATCCGAATTCCTCGCCAACATGTCCCACGAACTGCGCACGCCGCTGAACAGTTCGCTGATCCTGGCCAAGTTGCTGGCGGAGAACCCCCAGGAAAACCTCAGCGCCGAGCAAGTCAAGTTTGCCGAATCGATCTATTCCGCCGGCAATGACCTGCTCAACCTGATCAACGACATCCTGGATATCTCCAAGGTCGAAGCCGGCAAGCTGGAAATGCGCCCGGAAAACTCCAGCGTGGCGCGCCTGGTCGACGGCCTGCGCGGGATGTTCGAGCCGCTGGCGGCCGACCGCAAGCTGGGGTTCCAGGTGGAGGTGCAGGAAGGTACGCCGACCCTGCTCTTTACCGACCGCCAGCGCCTGGAGCAGATTCTCAAGAACCTGCTGTCCAACGCGGTCAAGTTCACTGAGCAGGGCCAGGTCAGCCTGTCGGTGTCCCGCGCACCGGGTGAGGGCATTGCCTTTACCGTGCGCGATTCCGGGATAGGTATCGCCCCGGATCAGCAGGAAAGCATCTTCGAAGCCTTCCGCCAGGCCGACGGCACCACCAATCGCCGTTACGGCGGCACCGGCCTTGGGTTGTCGATCTCCCGTGACCTGGCCGCGTTGCTCGGCGGCTATATCAGCGTCACCAGCGAACCCGGCCAGGGCAGCATTTTCACCCTGGTCGTCCCGGAGCAGTACGTCGAACGCGATGAAGACGCTGCACCGGCCGAACAACCGCGCCAGGTCGTTGCCGCCCCGGCGCCCAAGCCCATCGCTGTCTCGCCGCTGCCGGTGGCCGATGCCACACAGATCCCGCAGTTTGCCGACGACCGCGAAAAAGCGCCGTTCACCACGCGTTGCATCCTGGTGGTGGAAGACGAACCGAATTTTGCGCGCATCCTGTTCGACCTCGCCCATGAGCTGGGCTACCACTGCCTGGTGGCCCATGGCGCGGATGAGGGTTACAGCCTGGCCGAGGAATACATCCCCGACGCCATTTTGCTCGACATGCGTTTGCCGGATCATTCCGGGCTGACGGTGCTGCAACGCCTCAAGGAACACGCCAATACCCGCCACATCCCCGTGCATGTGATTTCCGTGGAAGACCGCGTCGAAGCTGCCATGCACATGGGCGCCATCGGTTACGCGGTGAAACCTACCACCCGCGAAGAACTCAAGGACGTGTTTGCGCGCCTGGAAGCCAAACTGACCCAGAAGGTCAAGCGCATCCTGCTGGTAGAAGACGATGACCTGCAGCGTGAGAGCATTGCCCGCCTGATCGGCGACGATGACATCGAGATCACCGCCGTCGGCTTTGCCCAGGAAGCCCTCGATCTGCTGCGCACAAACATCTACGACTGCATGATCATCGACCTCAAGTTACCGGACATGCTCGGCAACGAGCTGCTCAAGCGCATGGCCACCGAGGATATCTGCTCGTTCCCGCCGGTGATCGTCTACACCGGGCGCAACCTGACCCGCGACGAAGAGGCCGAGCTGCGCAAGTATTCACGCTCGATCATCATCAAGGGCGCCCGTTCGCCGGAGCGCCTGCTCGACGAAGTCACACTCTTTTTGCACAAAATCGAATCGCAGTTGTCCCATGAGCGCCAGAAGATGCTCAAGACTGCGCGCAGCCGCGACAAGGTCTTCGAAGGGCGCAAGATCCTGTTGGTGGACGACGATGTGCGCAACATCTTCGCCCTGACCAGCGCCCTGGAGCACAAAGGCGCCGTGGTGGTGATCGGGCGTAACGGCCATGAAGCCATCGCCAGACTCAATGAAATCGACGATATCGACCTGGTGCTGATGGACGTGATGATGCCGGAAATGGACGGTTACGAGGCCACCGCCTTGATCCGCCAGGACCCACGCTGGAAGAAGCTGCCGATCATCGCAGTGACGGCCAAGGCGATGAAGGACGATCAGGAGCGTTGCCTCGCGGCCGGCTCCAACGATTACCTGGCCAAGCCAATTGATCTGGATCGCCTGTTCTCGCTGATTCGCGTATGGCTACCGAAGATGGAACGTATTTAAGTGGAGCGCAGTTTTTTGGAAAAAAGCAGTGATATTGAACTGCGCTTGCTGATTGAGGCGATCTACCTCAAGTACAGCTATGACTTTCGCGACTACTCCGGGGCGTCGGTCAAACGCCGTGTGGCCCATGCCCTGCGCCAGTTTGACTGCGCGACGATTTCGGCGCTGCAGGAGCGCGTGCTGCACGACCCGGCGGCGTTCATGCAGTTGCTGCAGTTTTTGACGATCCCGGTCAGCGAGATGTTTCGCGACCCGTCGCACTTCCTCGCGATCCGCCAGGAAGTGGTGCCGCTGCTCAAGACTTACCCGTCGATCAAGATCTGGATCGCCGGTTGCAGCACGGGTGAGGAGGTGTACTCCATGGCGATTCTGCTGCGCGAAGAAGGGCTACTGGAACGCACCATCATCTACGCCACGGACATCAATCCTGCGTCGCTGGATAAAGCCAAGCAGGGGATCTTCTCCCTGGAGAATGTGCGAGCCTATACCGCCAACTACCAGCAAGCCGGCGGGCAGCGTTCATTTGCCGACTACTACACGGCAGCTTACGATTACGCGATCTTCGACAAGACGTTGCGCGAAAATGTCACGTTCGCCGACCACAGCCTGGCAACTGACAGTGTATTCTCAGAAACTCAATTAATTTCGTGTCGCAATGTACTGATTTACTTCAATAAAAAGTTGCAAGATAGGGCCTTTGGATTATTTCATGAGTCGTTGTGTCATCGTGGTTTTCTTGTGCTTGGCAGCAAGGAAACCGTGGATTTTTCCGCCTACAGCACGCAATTCGAGCCCTTGGTCAAACAGGAACGGATCTACCGAAAATCATGAACGACGCTGCCGCCAACCCGATTTGTGGGATTGAAGCCATCGTCGTCGGCGCGTCCGCCGGCGGCGTTGAGGCGTTGCTGAGTATTTTTGGCGATCTGCCGGAGACCTTCAGCCTACCGATCATTGCCGTGCTGCACCTGCCGGACCAGCGCCGTAGCCAGTTGGCAGAAGTGTTTGCGCGGCGTTTGCGGATTCCGGTACGCGAAGGGCAGGACAAGGAAGTGATCCAACCGGGCACCTTGTACTTCGCCAGCCCCGGTTATCACCTGTCGGTGGAGCATGACCGCAGCCTGTCTTTGAGCCAGGAAGACCGGGTACACCACTCCCGGCCCGCCATCGATTACCTGTTCGCTTCGGCCGCAGATGCCTATGGCCAGGGCTTGCTGGCGATTTTGCTGACCGGCGCCAACCAGGATGGCGCCCAAGGGCTGGCCCACGCCAAGCAATCCGGCGCCACCACCGTGGTCCAGGACCCCAAGGACGCCCGGATTGCCGTGATGCCCCTGGCGGCCCTGGCCTTACACTCTCCTGATCATATTCTGAGCTTGAGCCGGATTGGCTCATTGCTGGCTTCCCTGGAATCTTCCCCATGTTAAGTACTGTCCAGGCCAAACTGCTGATCGTCGATGATCTGCCGGAAAACCTGCTGGCCCTCGAAGCGCTGATCAAGCGCGAGGACCGTCAAGTCTTCAAGGCATTGAGCGCCGACGAGGCCTTGTCCCTGTTGCTGGAGCACGAGTTCGCCATGGCGATTCTCGATGTGCAGATGCCCGGCATGAACGGTTTCGAGCTGGCCGAGTTGATGCGCGGCACCGAAAAAACCAAGAACATTCCGATTGTGTTCGTCAGCGCCGCCGGCCGCGAACTCAACTATGCCTTCAAGGGCTACGAAAGCGGCGCCGTGGACTTCCTGCACAAGCCGCTGGATATCCATGCGGTGAAGAGCAAGGTCAATGTGTTCGTCGACCTGTACCGCCAAAGCAAGGCGATGAAGCTGCAGGTGGAAGCGCTGGAGCACAGCCGTCGCGAACAGGAGCTGCTGCTGGCACGCCTGCAGGCCACTCAGGCTGAGCTGGAGCAGGCGGTACGCATGCGCGATGACTTCATGTCGATCGTCGCCCACGAAGTGCGCACGCCGCTCAATGGGCTGATCCTCGAAACCCAGTTGCGCAAAATGCACCTGGCCCGGGACAACGCCGCAGCGTTTACCCTGGACAAGATGCACGCCATGGTCGACCGTGATGAGCGGCAGATCCATAGCCTTATCCGCCTGATCGAAGACATGCTCGACGTCTCGCGCATCCGCACCGGCAAACTGTCGATTCGTCCGGCACGCTTTGACCTCACGCAATTGGTGCGCAACCTGCTGGAAAACTTCGCGCCGCAAGTGGCCGCCGCCGAGTCGTCCATACAGTTGGAGGCCCAAGGCCCGGTGGAAGGTAGCTGGGATGAGTTTCGCATCGAGCAGGTCGTGTCCAACCTGCTGACCAACGCCTTGCGCTATGGCACCAAGAGCCCGGTGGAAGTGCGGGTGTATAGTGAACAGGGCATGGCACGGATCGAGGTTCGAGACCACGGCATCGGCATCAGCGCAGACAACCAGAAGCGGATTTTCCAGCAGTTCGAGCGGGTGTCCGCCAGCCATGTTGCCGCAGGCCTGGGCCTGGGGCTGTTTATTTCCGAGCAGATCGTCGCGGCCCATAGCGGCACCATCGAGGTGGAGAGCCAGATAGGCGAGGGCGCGTTGTTCCGGGTGTGCCTGCCTCTGGAAGCGTCGCTGTGAAAACAATCGTCACTTCGACGCAACCTCTACATGACTGCATGGTCGTAATTGCAGCAATTGACCGGACAAAGGCTTCCCATGAGTGAAGATGCACAAGACGTTGTTCTGATCGTCGAGGACGACGAATCCATTATGTTTGTGCTGGACGAATACCTCAAAGGCCTGGGCTATCGGGTATTGAAGGCGATCAATGGGGAGGAGGCGTTTGAAATCCTCGCCAGTAAACCGCACCTGGACCTGATGGTGACTGACTATCGCCTGCCTGGCGGCGTCACAGGTGTGCAGATCGCCGAGCCGGCGATCAAGTTGCGCCCGGAACTGAAAGTGATTTTTATCAGCGGATATCCTCAGGAAATCCTCGACTGCAACAGCCCGATCACACGCAAGGCGCCGATCCTGGCCAAGCCGTTTGACCTGGATACGCTGCAAGAGCATATCCAGCGCTTGTTGGTGTGACACGTCCGTGTGTCAGTCAACCCTCGAATAGGCTCTGACGCTCCTGACCGGCGAGAAGTCAGGGTTACCAGGCAAGCACCTCGGCCTTTGCTTGCGGATCAAGTACCCGAGCTGGGTTATTCCCCTCGAAGAGCTCAAATGATCCATCGGGTTTTATGTCAATGCGGTTGGCCGTTGCGATCGTAGTGGAGGCCGGGTATTTGTTTGCGATATTGAACACCACTTGTTCACTGGCGTGACTTTGCTTCAGTGCGATGCCTAATCCCGGGATGCTCCGGACATTATCGCCGCCCACATAAATCACTTTGCTTCCCTGATCCAATTTCCCCTCCAGTTGTTTAAGCACCCTATGTTGTTCAGTCGTCGGCGTGCCGCCAGGGAAGTGCATCAATGTTCGTTTCCGGTAGACACCGTCGTTCAAGTCGGTAAGCACTGCCAGTGTCGAACAGTCACCAATACCTCGGGTGCTGATGATTGACGTCGGATCAGTGACGGTGACGTCCGTATACTCCGACATATGGACGTAGTGGGTCTGAGCGGGGGGCTTCACGTTAGTGGTAGTCGTCGGGATAGGGTCTTCATAAAGCCGTTTGATAGGTCTGTCATGAAGACTCGCGGTGCCTATCCACGACTCGTTATGGTCACTGATCTTGAATTCAAGTTTTTTGGGGTCATTGCTATAAGTTTTGTATTGGACCGGCAGCTTCTTATCATTGAATATTTTTTCGAGGCCACGCTTCATCATGGCCTCGCTTGAGAACTCGGCCACTCCAAAATTTGGGTCGTAAAAAAAGAACTTCTTAGCGTCGCCATCCGGCACGGACCCTGCCAGCATTGCATGGCCAGGGGAGTCGATCATCACTGTCTTGCCGCCCGGTGCGTTGGCCAGTTCAGTAATCATGTCCTGATACGTTACCTGGCGCTGCGGATTCCCGGCGTGAAACATCGTCGGTGTGCTGATGCTTTTTTGCACCTCACCTAATGTGCGAGTAAATACTCGCGCCGCCTCGCTCCGTGGATTAGCGGCGGCGATGTACAGGTTGTCGATGAACACCCGCTCTTTTCCTTGAGCCTTGGCTGACGCGAAGGTACGAGCAAGGGCGGCGCACTGGCCCTCGGAAAGACGGTTGACCTGGCTAAGGTAGAAGGCCTGAGGTACGGGGGTGAACGTTCCTCCGACAGTATTTACGTGGGCGTTGAAATGCTGTGTGCCGTTGAGCCCGTGCTGCACAGCCAGCCTTTCCTGCTGCCGGACTAATGTGCCCACCTCTCTTGCGGTTCGGTCCGGACGTAGTGCTAGCTTCATCACGTCTTCTGATTTCATGCCCTTGACATAGCCTTTGATCCGTTCCGGCGCGCCCTCTTCATAGCCATTCTTAAAGGCTGCGCTGGGCATCCCATCTCGTTGGTGACGATCAAGTAACGTTCCCCAATCTTTGCGGATTTGAATCGACGCCGGTGAGGGAGGCGTCAGCACGTTTTGCCACGCACGAAGCGCCGGAGTGCCGCCTCGAATGGAGGCTTGGAAATCGTCCAGTGCCTTGCCGAACGGGCGCTGGGTCGCAGTATCAAAGGCATACCATTTACCTTCCTGGAGTACCGCGGCACCTTGCTGCGTCTCGCCGGAAGTCTTGAAGGTGCCCATCGCGGCGGCGTCGTACTGTTTGCTTGCGGCGACCAAGTCGTAGCCAGTGTGCGTGCCTCGCAGTTGCCGGATGTCTTGAATCGCGTCGCTGATGACACGTTTGCCTGCACTTGCCACGCCGCGACCTGTAGCGCGCAGCAAATCCGCCGCACCGTCCAGCGGGTTGACCAGGCTGATTGCCCCAAGCCCGAGGGTTTTTCCTATGCGCAAGGCCTTGCTACCCGCAGAGAGGGTGCTGGTTACCACTTTCGCTGCTTTGCCCACGGTCGCCGCCCCGGCCGTCATGACGCCAAATACGTCGAGTGACAGGTCAACAATGCCGTCGCCGATATTGCCATCTGTAAAGTTTTTGATCGCCGAGCGCAGTGGGATCAAGTTAAGCAGAACCGTGTTCAACTTCCTGTAGAAGGGAACCTCGGACTCAACCGTCGTGACCCCTTGAGCCTCGGCTTCCAGCGCTCCCCATACACTGCTGACCTTGGCCACCGTGGCACCGATGGCCACGCTTCTGGCGCTGGAGAAACTATTCAACGGCCCCCCTGTGTCGGTTTTTTCTTGTACGAGCTGTTGCCGTACAAGCGGGCTACCTTCATCGGGGATGGACAGTGTGACCGGGACCATGTCCGTGTAAGGCGTCCTGTTATCACGCGGTTTTCCGTCTTCTATATGAAACCCAGGCTGATAACCGGGTTGGAAATCGCCGAGATCCCGGCGTTTGGTGAGCGTGTTCTTTTGGACATTCAGTTCATAGGTGTGGGCAATCCCGTCGCGCATCACTTTCAATAGCACAGGGTTACCTTCGGCAGCCGGTACCCGGACGATACCGCTGGCCTGATGTTCGCCCTTGAACTCGGTGAAGATCGAGAGGCTCCCGTATTCGATATTCTGTCGGTCTTCCAGCGGCAACTGGGCGATCAAGTGCTTGACCTGCGTGGCGACGCTGCTGTCCAGGGCGCGGCCAAACTGTTTGAACTCACTCACGAATTCCCTGCTGATATTCTTCAGCGACTGGGTCTTGCTCAAGACTTCCTCGAGGGTGAAATTGGGCGTGTTGGCGGCAGAGCGTCCAGGGCCTCTGCGTGGTGCTGTGTAGGGCTCAATCACCCACTGGTTGGGGGGTTGTGAGGCGCCGTTGCGCCTGGCAGGGTGGTAGGGCACCTTGGGCGGGTTGTGCAGCATGTTCTCCATGTATAAGTCCAATATCGAGTAAGGCCCTGGTCGATCTTTGTCGTAGGTGCTCAGTACGATGCACTTCAGTTCCAGGCGTGCGTCATTGCCCAACGTCTTGCGCAATTCGGCCAGGGCCATCTCTTTGCGAGATGCAGGCGCAGGTGTGCGCTGTGCTTCGGACGCGGCTCTCAGTTCGCCGACCTGTTGGTTAAAGGCATCGGTGATGGTTTGCATATCTGCAGGCGACGCCACACTCGTGACGATACCGTTGGTCAGGCCCCATTCCTTCAGGGCGTCATGCTGAGCGACATATTCGATCTGACGCTGAGCATGGGAAACCGGGGCGATATCGGCGTACAACATGACTTCCCCGTAAGTCATCATTGATGCCCGGCCCGGGGTCTCTGCCTCAATGCGGGCCACCGCCGTACTCAAGCTGACGTGGGCAGGGGAGCCATGAGTGACCATGGCAGGGATATCCTTTACCAGCAACTCCGGCGCCTTGGATGCCAGTTTCAGGTTGGTCTGGATAATGGATTTTTCCGGTGACGAAGCCTCTTTTGTGATGAAGTACAAATGGTTGGCCACGCGCTCGGCCGTCTCTGACAAAGGCTTGCCTTTAAGCTGCTGGCCGGCCAGGTCAAAGCCTGAAATATGCTTCTGGGGCAAGGTCGCCCGGGTAAATGCATCGGTGTAATTCAGGTTCAAGGCAGCCATTAACCAGTCATTGACGCTGCCTTTGACTGACAGTGTGTTGAACTTGGCCTGGATGGCCGCCCCCAGCGCCTGGCCCTTGGGCGATTGGATGAGTCGATCGAGCAGTTGCCGCGGATTGCGAAACTCGTTGGCTTCGATCACCACACCTTGCATCAACGCTTCCAGCACATTGCGGTTGGATCCCAGGTTCAGATCGCCAACATTGCCGTGCTGCAAGAATGCCAGTAGTTGGCGCTGGGTGTCCGTGTCAATCGGCTGCGGCCAGGACAGCGCGCCGCCGTAGTTGCCATGGGTGGGACCTCGCGGTGTGGGGGTTAGGAGCAATAGCCTGAGGTTCTCCACTTCTCGCGCAGTGCCGGGTTTATCAAAGGCGTGGTGTTCAAAAAAGTCAGCCAGGCTGACGACGCCTCCTTCCTGCAAGCCTTGGTCCTGTTGATATGAGGAATGGGGGTTCAGCTCGAAGGTGTTTTCCCGCAGATACTCGGGGATCTGCGACGACGCAAGGGCGCCTGAGGCAAGCGCTGTCCTCAGATGCTTTAACAGCACAGCGGCTTGATGTCGGTTATTGATATTCCCCAGCAGCGTCTTCTGATTGTCGAGTGCGTGCTCGCTGCGCTCGTCATGGATGTCAGGGAACACCGCCGTATCAAGCTGTGCAAAGGTTTTATCGCGCTCTAGTTCGGTGGCGCGTTGCTGGAATTCAGAAGGCGCGATTCGCGTCGGCTCTTGGTAGAACTGCCCAACCAGCCAGGCCGGCGCGCGGTTGGCGCTCTCGGGCGAAGGGAGCGGGAACGGCCTATTCCTGCCGGATATGACCCGTCCGGCATCCATTAACGGCCCTCGCACCGCCGACCAGTGCTTGTCCTCGCTTGCACGCATCTGTAATGGCGCATCGAGCGAAACATCCGGGGTCACACGGTAGGTGACTTGACCGCTTTGCGGCAGGATTTTGATCGACCCAGATTGGGCTCTGACATGGCGCCGCCAGTCAAGGAACTCGGGGGACTGAGTGGCCTCGCCCAACAGCTTCCACCATTGGCCAAATGTTGAGTCTGGTGGAATATCCACCAAGATGGCGTTGTCGTTGGTGGGAACACCGGTGAAGCCCAGCAACGCCTTGCCATAGTTTTGCGCCAACTCGCTGCCGCCGCTGGCCCTCGGGGAATCGCCAGTGGCAATGAGGGGGGCGCTTTCGTGACCAGACTCCACATGCCCCCGCGCAGCGGGTTCGAGCGCGTCGGCGGCAACGGGAGGAGGCAGGGGGGTGTGCAGGAGGCTGCTGGAAATCGTCATAGGCTACGGCTCTATCATCAGGATTGAAGTCCACTGGGTGCAAATTCCGAGTCCCAGTGGTAATCCTTCGTACCGAAGCCCCTCGGCTGATTCCATTTTCGAGTCGTGGCTTTATTGCCTGTTGTTACCTCTTGGCGCCTATAGATTCGCCGTTGCAGCGTCTGAACGGATCATTTCTCTGACCTTTGCCGTCAATAAATCAAACGTAAACGGCTTGGTAATCAACTGCATCCCAGGGTCCAGAAAACCGCCGCGCACGGCCGCGTGTTCGGCATAACCGGTGATAAATAGCACCTTGAGTTCCGGCCGAATCTGCCGCCCGATTTCCGCCAGTTGCCGGCCGTTCATACCCGGCAGACCGACGTCACTGATCATCAGGTCAATGCGCTGGTCGGACTCGATGATCGGCACGGCCGTGTTGGCATCGCCGGCTTCGACATAGGCGTAGCCCAGCTCCTTCAGCACGGCGCTGACCAATACCCTGACCGCAGGGTCATCCTCCACGATCAGCACCGTTTCGCCGGCATCGGCAAATGGCAGCAGGGCGGGGTTTACCGCTTCGGCCACCACCATTTCGCCGACGAAACGTGGCAGAAACAGGCTGACCGTGGTGCCTTTTTCGACTTCGCTGTGGATCGTCACGTGGCCACCGGATTGCCGTGCAAAGCCGTAAATCATCGACAGGCCGAGGCCGGTGCCCTGGCCGATCGGCTTGGTGGTAAAGAAAGGGTCAAAGACGCGACCCATGACGCTTTCCGGGATACCGCAGCCGGTGTCGCTGACGCTTAATTCAACGTAGTCACCGGGTTGCAAGGTGCCGTAGGCGGCGGTGAACACGCTGTCGAGATGGCGGTTGCTGGTTTCCACGGTGAGATTGCCGCCGTTGGGCATCGCATCGCGCGCGTTGATCACCAGGTTGAGCAGGGCGCTTTCCAGTTGGTTGCGGTCGGCCTCGGCGGTCCAGAGCGGTTCGCCGAGGCGCATATCCAGCGCAATGCTTTCATTGATACTGCGTTGCAACAGTTCGCCCATGGAGGTCACCAGTTGGTTGATCTCGACGGGTTTTGAATCCAGCGATTGCCGGCGGGAGAACGCGAGTAGGCGGTGGGTAAGGCCGGCGGCACGGTTGGCGGAGGTGACGCCCAGGTCGATCAAGCTGTCCAGGTCGTCCAGCTTGCCGCGCGAGACGCGCCTTCGCAGTAACTCCAGGCTGCCGATTATCCCGGTGAGCATGTTGTTGAAGTCATGGGCGATGCCGCCCGTCAACTGGCCGACGGCCTCCATTTTCTGTGATTGGCGCAGCGCGTCTTCATTGCTGCGCAACTGCGCCGTGCGTTCTTCCACTTGCTGCTCAAGGGTCTCCAGCGTGCGCTGCAAGCGCAGTTCGCTTTCGCTCAAGTCGATCAGCCGGTCGCGTGCATCGTATTGCCGGCGCCGACCGCGCAGTGCGGCACTGACCAGGCTGATCAACGTCACGGGATGGAAAGGCCGCTCGAGGAAGGTGACGTTGCCCAATAACCCGCTCAGGTGCGAGGAGCCGTTCTGCTCGTTGCCGCCGTGATGGGTCATCAACACGATGGGCAAATCCGACCACGCAGGCTGCTGGTGCAAACGTTCGAGCAGCGGCTCCAGGTCCACGCCGCGCAAGGCTTCGGCCGCAATAATCAGCAGGCCGGCACCGTCTTCCAGTGCGCCGCACAAGGCCGTCAGGCTAGTGGCGATCATGCCGCTGTAACCGGCCTCGTTGAGCATCATCAACGCCAACGCGCCGTCACGGCCCATCGGCGCAAGTACGATTGCACGCTCGGAGAGTGGAGATAAACCCGTCACTAGCCCTCATCCTTGAGCAGAGGCGAGCCGGCGCCCATGTACGTCGGGATACCGCGCAGTACGCCCTGAAAGTTATCGAGCGGCTCGCCGACGGTCATGCCCTGGCTGCTGATCCGGTATTCGCGAATGGTCGACTCATGGGGGCCGGTGCGTTTCTTGATGATGGAAATGGCGCGGCGCACCTTGCCCAGCGCTTCGAAATAGCGCAGCAGAATGACCGTGTCGGCAAGGTAGGTAATGTCGACGGGCGCTTGCATGTCACCGACCAGGCCGTGCTGGGCGACCGTCATGAAGGTGGCGGCGCCACGGCGGTTGAGATACAGCAGCAGTTCGTGCATATGCAGGATCAGCGCATTTTCTTCCGGCATTGCGGCCTGATAGCCGTTGATGCTGTCGATGACCACGGTCTTGATCCCGCCCTCATCCACGCAGCGCCGCACGCGGTGTGAGAACTCGCCGGGAGTCAACTCGGCCGCGTCGACTTGTTCGATCAGCAGGTTGCCGGTGGCTTGCAGCGTGGCGAGGTCGATGCCCATGTTTTTCATGCGCTCGAAGAGCAGGCCCAGTTCCTCATCAAAGATGAACAGTGCGGCTTTTTCGCCCCGCGCCACAGCGGCGGCGGCAAACACCATCGAGATCAGCGACTTGCCGGTGCCCGCCGGGCCGAGGATAAGGCTGCTGGAACCGGTCTCGACTCCGCCCCCCATCAAGGCATCCATTTCGCGAATGCCGCTGCTCAGGGTCTCGCGCACGTAGCCGCCGCGATGTTCGGCCGCCACCAGGCGCGGGAAGACATGCACGCCATCGCCCATGATGGTGAAGTCGTGGAAGCCGCCCCGGTACTTTTGGCCACGGTACTTCACGACGCGCACGCGGCGGCGTTCTGCACCGTAATTGGGCGTCAGTTCTTCCAGGCGAATCACCCCATGGGCCACGCTGTGTACGGTTTTGTCGAGGGATTCGGTGGTCAGGTCATCGAGCAGCAATACCGTGGCGTCGTAGCGCACGAAGTAGTGTTTGATTGCCAGGATCTGCCGTCGATAACGCAGGGAGCTTTGCGCCAGCAGGCGGATCTCGGAGAGGCTGTCGACCACCACGCGGGTCGGCTTGACCCGTTCCACCACTTCAAAGATCTGCCGCGTGGCCTCGCCCAACTCGAGGTCGGAAGAGTACAGCAGGCTTTGCTGATGCTCGGCATTGAGCAGGCTTTCCGGCGGGGTCAGCTCGAAAATATGGATATTGTCATCCAGATCCCACCCGTGGGATATCGCACCTTCGCGCAATTCACGCTCGGTTTCGGACAAGGTGATATAGAGCGAGCGTTCACCGTTCTTTGCACCCGCCTGCAGGAAGTGCAGGGCAACGGTGGTTTTGCCGGTCCCTGGCTCGCCTTCGAGCAGAAACAGATGGCTGCGGGACAGACCGCCGGAAAGAATGTCATCAAGACCTTCGATGCCAGTGGCCGCTTTTTCGGTTAATAGCGCGTTGGAGGTAGACAAGAAGTGCCCTCAGGTCACATACGAGTAGAGGTGCGCGCTCGTTCGAGCGCGCCATAGCTTCTTGACCATGGCGTATCAGCGGGGTTCCACCTTATCGGGCGTTGTACGTGTGTCGGCGCTGGGGCCAGTGCTGCCGTTGGCCTACAGCCCCTGCTGCAGCGCCGGATCATCCGGGTTTTGTTGTTCCAACTGCGCCAGCAGCACTTGCACGTTCTGCAATTGGCCGCTTTCTGTCCAGTAGGTGACGAGCAGCACCCGCGCCTTGCGATTGGCCGGGTGGCGCTGGATGATTTCTTCCAACTGGCGCTGGGCAGCTTCGAGTTCCTCCTGGGCGTGAAGGGTCGTGGCCAGGTCGTACCGGTAATCCTGATTACTCGGTTCCAGCTCCACCGCCTTCGACAGGCCGAGCAACGCGTAAGCGCGCTCACCGTGGTGCAGCAACCACATGCCCAGGGCGTGTTGCAGGTACGCGGATTCGGGATGCGCCGCCAACTGGCGGGCCAGCAGTTGGCGCGACTCGTCGGTCTTGCCCTGTTTGTCCAGCAGTTCGATTTGCGCAACCACGGCTTGCAGGTTGTCCGGCTGCAGGCGCATTGCTTGCTCCAGGGCGTTCTGTGCCTGCGGCAACAGCGCGCTGTGGATATACAGGCGCGCCAGTTGGAGCCAACCTTCGGCGGTTTCAGGTTGCGCCTTGAGCTTCTTCACAAACTCATCGAGCACTTGCTGCAAGGGCCCGAAATACAGGCCGAGGGTGTCGGGCGAGAGACCGAGCAACGCATTGGCGGCGGTAAAGCGCACGTCTTGTTGCGGATCGTCGAGCAACGGTCCGAGCAACAGGGTGCGCTGGCCCGTCGGCACCAGGCCGACGATGCTGTGAATCGCCGCTTCACGCACTTGCGGTGAGTCATCGGCCAGATCCTTGTCGGCGAGCTTCAGTGCCTGGGGGCTGGGATAATTGGGCAGTTCGGCATGCAAGGCGACGCGGCGCTCGTCGGAAAGGTCCGGCCGGGCCAGTTGCTGATACAGCACGCGGGCGGCGCCCGGTTCGCCGTTACGCGCCTGTTTCAAGGCTTTCGCGTAGCCATGGGCAATCGCGGGCGGCACGGCCACCGGGGTGGAATGCGAGAAATACCAGGTGATCAGCACAATCAACAACAGGGCGCACAGGCCGATGATGGAGTAACGGCGTGACTTTGACATGCAGGCGTCCGGGAGCTTAGGCAGCTAGGGCAAAGCCCTCAGCTTCGGTCAGACCACGGCGAGTGTCAAACCCGCATCAGGTCAGCACGTATTCCACCGGCTCCAGAGCCGGCGGCAAGGCCGTTTCGCCGAGGGCTGCCAGGATCTCGCGTTCCAGCGTCCGCACGATCGCATTGCAGGGCAGGTCGTTCTCATCGAAGCCGAAGGGATCTTCCAGATCGTCGCCGATTTCGTCGAGGCCAAAGAAGGTGTAGCTGACGATCGCGGTGAACACCGGCGTGAGCCAGCCCAGCGGTTCGGCCATGGCAAACGGCAGCAGGATGCAGAACAGGTAAATGGTGCGGTGCAGCAGCAGGGTGTAGGGGAAGGGCAGCGGTGTGCTTTTGATCCGCTCACACGCCGCCTGCACCTGGCTCAGGCTGACCAGCCGGGTCTCCAGTTGGGTGTAGCGCCATTCACTGAGCACGCCCCGTTCGGCCAGCCCGGAAAACCGCGCGCCGAGCTGTTGCAGTACCTGGTCAGGAAGGTTGGGGTGGCCTGAGTCGACTTCGATCCAGGGCTTTAGCGCTTGGGCTTCATCTTCCAGGCGCAGACGCGCGATCAACCCATGGGCAAAACCGCAGAGGCCGCGCAGTAGGCTGGCCCGTTCCAGCGGGTCGCTGAGCACCTGGGTTTCACGGATCAGTGAGCGCACTTCGATGATCATCTGCCCGAGTTGCTTGCGGCCTTCCCACCAGCGGTCGTAGCAGGCGTTGTTGCGAAAACTCATGAAGATCGACAGCGATAGCCCGAGCAGGGTGAACGGCGTGGCATTGACCTTGGAGAAATACGCCGGGTGCAGGGTTTCCACCAGCACGATGACCGAGGCCAGCAACGTGACCAGCAGGCTGCGCAGGGCGATGCGCTTGGCGATCGAGCCCTTGAGCGAGAACAGAATGCCCAGGAGGTTGGGTTTGGGGCGAACAATCATCGGGAGGGGCTTCTTCGGTGGCGCATGCCATCAGGTTAGAAGCTGGCGTGCGGGGCGTCCAATCGCTTGGGCCGACTGCTTGATCGGCGGGGTCTATGATCAAGAGGCATTGGCCAAACCAGTCAGGCATGTTGGTGGCTTTGACCATTGCTGCTGCAGCGCTCTAGAGCCACTATTTCCGCGGTTCTTGTCCAAAAAAACGTCCTGAAAATAAAAATACTGAAGGATTTGAAGCGATGCGTGACTATTTGGCTGCCACTACCGAGTTCGATTACCAACACACCGTCGACAGCACCTTGGCCGGAAACCTGCAGGGTCTCAATGCCTGCGTGGAATGCTGCGACCGGCATGCATTGCCAGGGCGCATTGCGCTGTTCTGGGAAGGCAAGGACGGGCGCAGCGCCACGTCCACCTTCAGCGACTTGCAGGACCAGGCTTCGCGCTTCGCCAATTTCCTGCTGGCCCAGGGCGTCAAACGCGGCGACAAGGTGGCCGGCCTGTTGCCACGCACCGCCGAATTGCTGGTGGTGGTCCTCGCGACCTGGCGCATCGGCGCCGTCTATCAACCTCTGTTTACGGCCTTCGGCCCCAAGGCCATTGAACACCGCCTGAGCAGCTCCGGCGCAGCCGTGGTGGTCACCGATGCGGTGAACCGGCCCAAACTCGCCGAAGTGGAAGGCTGCCCGACGATCGTGACGGTCACTGGCACCAACGGCGAAGGCCTGGTGCGCGGTGATTTCAGTTTCTGGGCCGAGCTGGCCAATTACTCCAACCACTGCGAGCCGGTGCTGCTGGGCGCAGACGAGCCGTTCCTGCTGATGTTCACCTCGGGCACCACCGGCCCGTCGAAAGCGCTGTCGGTGCCGCTCAAGGCCATTGTTGCGTTCCAGAGCTACACCCGCGACGCCATCGACCTGCGCCCTGAAGACGCGTTCTGGAATGTCGCCGACCCGGGCTGGGCCTACGGCATCTATTTCGGCGTGACCGGGCCTTTGTCCATGGGCCATCCGATTACCTTCTACGATGGCCCGTTCACCCTGGAAAGCACCTGCCGGGTCATCAATAAATACGCGATCACCAACCTGGCCGGCTCGCCGACCGCGTATCGCCTGTTGATTGCCGGCGGCGAGCAATTCGCCCGCTCGATCAAGGGCAAGCTGCGTATCGTCAGCAGCGCCGGCGAGCCGCTGAACCCGGAGGTGATCCGCTGGTTTGCCGACAACCTGGGGGTGACCATCCATGACCACTACGGCCAGACCGAGCTGGGCATGGTGCTGTGCAACCACCACGGCCTGGAACATCCGGTGCATGTCGGGTCGGCGGGTTTTGCCTCGCCGGGGCATCGCATCGTGGTGCTGGACGACGATCACCAGGAGTTGCCTGCCGGCCAGCCGGGGATTCTCGCCATCGACCGCGAGCAATCGCCAATGTGCTGGTTCGCCGGCTATGACGGCGCGCGGACCAAGGCTTTTGTCGGCAAGTATTACCTCAGCGGCGATACCGTCGAACTGAACCCGGACGGCAGCATCAGCTTCGTCGGACGCAGTGACGATGTGATCACCACCTCCGGCTATCGCGTCGGCCCGTTCGACGTGGAAAGTGCGCTGGTCGAACACCCGGCGGTGGTGGAAGCGGCGGTCGTCGGCAAACCCGACCCGGAGCGCACTGAGCTGGTGAAAGCCTTCGTGGTGATCAACGAGCAGTTCCGCGCCACCCCCGAGCTGGCCGAGGAGCTGCGCCTGCATGTACGCCAGCGCCTCGCCGCGCATGCCTACCCGCGGGAAATCGAATTTGTCAGCGACTTGCCCAAGACCCCGAGCGGCAAGCTGCAACGCTTTATTTTGCGTAATCAGGAAATCGCCAAGGCGCAAGCCGCGTTGGCCTGATCCACTTTTCAAGGAAACAATGATGCAGATTGAAAACAAGGTTTTTCTGGTCAGCGGCGGCGCGTCGGGCCTCGGTGCAGCCACCGCTGAAATGCTGGTCGCTGCCGGTGCCAAGGTGATGCTGGTGGACATGAATGCCGACGCGGTCGCGGCCAAAGCCAAACAGCTGGGCGACAACGCCCGCAGCGCCGTGGCGGACATCAGCCAGGAAGCCGCTGCCGAAGCCGCCGTGCAAGCCACCGTTGCCGCCTTTGGTGGCTTGCACGGGCTGGTGAACTGCGCCGGTGTGGTGCGCGGCGAGAAGATCCTCGGCAAAAACGGCCCTCACGCGCTGGCCAGCTTTGCCCAGGTGATCAACGTCAACCTAATCGGCAGCTTCAACCTGCTGCGCCTGGCCGCTGCGGCCATTGCAGAAACCCCGGCGGATGCCGACGGTGAGCGCGGCGTGATCATCAATACCGCGTCGGTGGCGGCGTTTGACGGGCAGGTCGGCCAGGCGGCGTATGCCGCGTCCAAAGGTGCGATCGCCAGCCTGACACTGCCCGCCGCGCGGGAGCTGGCGCGCTTCGGCATTCGGGTGAT
>NZ_JAKNRV010000499.1:0-3036 GCF_023072625.1 Pseudomonas emilianonis | reverse complement strand
GGCCCGGCGCGCCAGGCTGATGCCGCGCGGCTGGTACCCCTCAAGCTCGAACACTTGGTTGTCGACCGTCACGATCTCTTCGGCCCATGCGCCGTCACACTGCGCCTGCAACGCGCGCTGATGGCTCTCGCAGGCGTAACGGTCCACGGCCTCGCGGCTCAGGCCATAGCGGCGCGCCAGGTTGTCTGCGGTGGCGATCATGTCCAGTCCCGGGGCCGGGTCGTAAAGGGCCTCCCAGAGAAAATCCTTGAATTGCACCTCGCCACCCAGACGAAACCCATCCCGGTGGGTGTAGGCCGCAATCGGGTTGCGTGACATCGACTCACTGGCCACGCACAAGGCCAGTTGTACCTCGTCGCGCAGTTGCTCAGCGGCCTGGCGCAACAGCTCGAAGCCCGTGGCGCAGATGCGCTGCACCCCCAGCGCCGGGACCGATTGCGCGACGCCGCTGTACAAGCCGATATGCCGTGGCAGCAAATACGCATCGAAGCTGGCCTGGGCCATGGAGCCGGCCAGTACGCTGTCCACCGCCAGCGGGTCGACACCGGCACGGGCCAGGACTTCACGGCCGACCTTGATCCCCAGGTCGATGGGCGACACCTGGGCCAGAGCTCCACCGAGGTCGACCCACGGCGTGCGTACCGCCGCGTAAATCGCTACGTCGGCAAACGCCGAATACTGCCCGACGCCGCTCAAGGCCTGGGCTCGGCGCGCAGGATCGCAACATCTTCACCGCGATACAGCGCCTCGACCTTGGCCGCACGCCATTGCAGTACCGCACGCTGGTTGATCGAGCCCTTGTCGGTAATTTCCCCACGATCGATAGACGCCGGCTCGTCGAGCAAGGCAATCCATTCCAAACGGCTGGCATTGCCGGTGGCGTCGCAATTGAGGCGCTGCAACCAGTCGCCGAACCACTGGCGCACCGGCGCGCTGGCGAGTACTTCGGCGTCGCTCGCGTCGGCGTTCAAGCCCGCCAGCCGGCGGCATTCGTAGAGCCTGGGGAAGACCAGGGCGCCCAGGCATTCGCGGTCCGGCGCGGTAATCACCAGGTCCTGCACATAGGGCGAGCCTTCGAGCACCGCACGATTGCGCAACGGCCCGACGCTGACAAACACCCCGGAGGACAGTTTGAAATCCTCGGCAATGCGCCCGTCGAACATCAGCCCCAGTTGCGGCCGATTGGGGTCGGCGAGTTTGATTGCGTCCCCCGAACAGTAAAACCCCTGCTCATCGAACACCTCGGCGGTTTGCTCGGGCGCCCGCCAGTACCCCGGCATGATGTGCGGCCCGCGAAAGCGCCCTTCGAACTTGCCGTCCACCGGCACCAGGCGCACCTCGCAGCCCGGCGCGGGCAAACCGATATAACCGGCCATGGACAACGGCCCGGTGGTGAAGGTGCAGGACGGCGCAGCTTCGGTCATGCCCAGCCCGGCCATCATGCGGATGCGTTCTGCGCAGTGCTGCTCGGCCACACGGTCGAGGCGGTCCCAGACACTTTGCGAAAGGCCGGCGGCGGCGAAGAAAAACAATTTCATCCGCGCAAAAAAGCACTCGCGCAACTCGGCGTCCTGCTCCAGGGCGCTGACCAATTCTTCCCAGCCCTTGGGCACCGTCAGATAGGCCGTGGGCGACACCTCCTTGAGGTTGCGCAGGGTCTCGGCAAACCCCTGGGCCGTGGGCTTGCCGTTGTCGAGGTAAAAGGTGCCACCGTTGTAGAGCACGATGCCGACGTTGTGGCTACCGCCGAAGGTGTGATTCCACGGCAACCAGTCCACCAACACCGGCGGCTCTTCACCGAACACCGGAAACGTCTGCAACAGCATTTGCTGGTTGGCGCAGAGCATGCGTTGCGTGGTAATCACTGCCTTGGGCAACTTGGTCGAGCCCGAGGTGAACAGAAACTTGGCGATGCTGTCGGGGCCGGTGGCATTGAACGCCTGGTCGGCCGCACTGCCGCCTGGGGTTTGCAGCAGGCTCGCGAAGCTGACCTGGGCGCGTCCGGGCACGTGGCCACGCACGCTGATCAGCGGCGTCTCGGCCGGCAATACCGCGTCGATCGCGCGCTGGTAGGCCGCTGCATCGCTGACGAACACCAGCCCTGGTTGCAGCAGGTCGCAGACATGCCGCAGCTTGGCGAAGTCCTGGGACAACAACGAATACGCCGGCGACACCGGGCAATAAGGAATACCCGCGTACATGGCGCCGAGGGCCACCTGTAAATGCTCGATGTCGTTGCCCGACAGCAACGCCAGCGGCTTGTCTGCCGACAGGCCGTAACTCAGCAGGCCCTGGGCAATCGCCCGCACACTCTCGAGCATCTGCGCGTAGCTGACGCGACGCCAGTCACCATCGGCCTGGCGCGCGGCAATAAAGGTCTGCTCGGGACGCACCCGAGCCCAATGCACCAGACGATCGAGCAAGCGCGCCGGCAACTCGGCCAATGGCTCCAGGGAACGCATATGCAGCACGCCGTGTTCTTCAGTGACCTCCACCGGCGCACGGCCGATGGACACCTCGCGGTAGCGCGGCGCACGCGGCTCTGACTGGGGTTGCGGTCTGAATTCGGAACTCACAGGGTTCTCCTCCATCAAGGCACGCCTACGGGCGCCCGGTTGGGGGCGGCTCCTGGCGCAGCTGGGCAGCCTGAGGCTGCCGCCTTGTTATTGTTAGGTATGGCCAACGCGAAGCGGCGACGCCGACTCAGATCGGGTAATGCCGCGGCCCGTTCTGCAAGGTCACCCAGCGCAATTGCGTGAAGTGTTCAATCGACGCCTTGCCGCCAAAGCTACCGTAACCGCTGGACTTGACCCCGCCAAAGGGCATCTGCGCCTCGTCATGCACGGTCGGGCCGTTGATGTGGCAAATGCCCGACTCCACCCGCTGCGCCAACGCCAGCGCACGCCCGGTGTCGCGACTGAAGATCGCCGCCGACAGGCCGAACTCGGAGTCGTTGGCCAGGCGCAGCAGTGCTTCATCACCCTCACCGCGCAGCAACACCGCCACCGGGCCGAAGGATTCTTCGCGGTACAAGCG